>NZ_JAHGVE010000025.1 GCF_018835585.1 Pelorhabdus rhamnosifermentans | reverse complement strand
TGACAGCAGGAAATGTGAATTCCACAGGAACGTTGGGTGCCGGGGTCAAGGCTGACGGCAGCTTGGGAACGACTGGCGATCTGACGGTTACGGCTACAACTGGAGATATTGATACGAATGGAATACTGCAGAGCCAAAATACGATCACTTTATCAGCAAGAAATCTCAAGAATCAAGGCGGAAAAATTAATGCAGCTGGTAATTTAGATATAAAGCTTACTAGTAATTTACAAAATGACCAAGGGTCGGCCTATGCAGGCAAGAACATGAGTGTCAGTGCGGCAAATATGAACAATACCGGTACGGTAGCAGCCGCAAACGATATGAATTTGAATGCCCAGAACATTGTATCGACAGGAACGCTTGGAGCAGGAATACAGGCCGATGGACAATTGGGGTTAGCTGGGAACCTGAGTCTCATTGTACAAAACAAACTAGCTGCGACTGGAAAGAATCTGGTAGCCGGGAATATGACAATGAATGCCGGTAATATAGATTTAAAAGGAGCCTCTACCTACATTGGCAAACAAGGAACAATCACGGCGACAGTTGGAGATATTGATCATACAAGCGGAATTTTGCAGAGCCAAGGTGCCATTAGCTTAACGGCAAAAGATTTAAAGAATCAAGGCGGAAAAATCACTGCCGCTGGTAATTTAGATATGAAGCTTACTGGCAGTTTGCAAAACGACCAGGGGATGGCGTATTCAGGTAAAGCGTTGAATGTCAGTGCGATAAATATTAACAATAGCGGTACGTTAGCAGCTGGGAACGATATGAATCTGAATGCCCAGAACATTGTATCGATAGGAACGCTGGGAGCAGGAGTACAGGCTGACGGACAACTAGGATCAACTGGTAACCTGAATCTCATTGCACAAAACAACCTAGCTGCGAATGGGAAGAATCTTGCCGCTGGGGATATGACAATAAATGCCGGGAACATAGATTTAAAAGGAGCTTCTACCTACATAGGAAAACAAGGAACAATTACGGCTGCAATGGGAGATATTGATCATACTAACGGAACTTTGCAGAGCCAAGGTGCCATTAGCTTAACGGCAAGAGATATAAAGAATCAAGGCGGAAAAATTACTGCCGCTGGTAATTTAGATATGAAGCTTATTGGCAGCTTACAAAACGGCCAGGGGATGGCGTATTCAGGTAAAGTGCTGAATGTCAGTGCGATAAAAATTAACAATAGCGGTACGTTAGCAGCTGGAAACGATATGAATTTGAATGCCCAGAACATTGTATCGATAGGAACGCTGGGAGCAGGAGTACAGGCTGACGGACAACTAGGATCAACTGGTAACCTGAATCTCATTGCACAAAACAACCTAGCTGTGAATGGGAAGAATCTTGCCGCTGGGGATATGACAATAAATGCCGGGAACATAGATTTACAAGGAGCCTCTACCTACATTGGAAAACAAGGAACAATTGCGGCGATAGCTGGAGATATTGATCATACAAACGGAATCCTGCAAAGCCAAGGTGCCATTAGTTTAACGGCAAGAGATCTAAAGAATCAAGGCGGAAAAATCAATACGAATGATAATCTAGATATAAAGCTTACTGGTAATTTGCAAAACGACCAGGGGATGGCGTATTCAGGTAAAACGTCAACTATTGGTGCGTCAGCTATAAATAATACCGGTACGTTAGCAGCCGGAAATGATATGAATCTGAATGCCCAGGATATTGTATCAACAGGAACGCTGGGAGCAGGAATACAGGCTGATGGACAACTGGGTTCAGCTGGGAACCTGAGTCTTACTGCACAAAACAACCTAGTTGCTAATGGGAAGAATCTTGCGGCCGGGAATATGACGATGAATGCCGGTAATGTAGATTTAAAAGGAGCCTCTACCTACATTGGAAAGCAAGGAACAATTACGGCGACATCTGGAGATCTTGATCATACAAATGGAATCCTGCAGAGCCAAGGTGCCATTAGCTTAACGGCAAAAGATTTAAAGAATCAAGGCGGAAAAATCAATGCCGCTGGTAATTTAGAGTTGAATCTGAGCGGTACTTTACAAAATGACCAAGGTTTAGCATATTCAGGTAAGGACTTGAGTGTTAGTGCGATAAATATTAGCAATACCGGCACTTTAGCAGCTGGAAATGATATGAATCTGAATGCTCGGAATATTGTATCAACAGGAACTCTGGGAGCAGGAATACAGGCCGATGGACAACTGGGGACAGCTGGGAACCTAAATCTTACTGCACAAAACAACCTAGCCGCGAATGGAAAGAATTTGGCAGCCGGGAATATGACGATGAATGCCGGTAAAAATGTAGATTTGCAAGGAGCCTCTACCTACATCGGAAAACAAGGAACAATTGCGGCGAAATCTGGAGATGTTGATCATACCAACGGAATTTTGCAGAGCCAAGGTGCCATTAGCTTAACGGCAAGAGATTTAAAGAATCAAGGCGGAAAAATCAATACGAATGATAATCTAGATATAAATCTGAGCGGTAATTTACAAAATGACCAAGGTTTAGCATATTCAGGTAAAGCGTTGAATGTCAGTGCGATAAATATTAACAATAACGGTACGTTAGCAGCTGCCAACGATATGAATCTGAATGCCCAGAACATTGTATCAACAGGAACGCTGGGAGCCGGAATACAGGCCGATGGACAACTGGGGTCAGCTGGGAACCTAAATCTTATTGCACAAAACAACCTAGCCGCGAATGGAAAGAATCTGGCGGCCGGGAATATGACGATGAATGCCGGTAATGTAGATTTACAAGGAGCTTCTACTTACATTGGAAAACAAGGAACAATTACGGCGGCAGCTGGAGATATTGATCATACAAACGGAATCCTACAGAGCCAAAATGCCATCCGTTTAACGGCAAGAAATTTAAAGAATCAAGGCGGAAAAATCAATACGAATGACAATCTAGAGATCAATCTGAGCGGTAATTTACAAAATGACCAAGGATTGGCCTATGCAGGCAAGAACTTGAGTGCCAGTGCGGCAAATATTAGCAATACCGGTACGTTAGCAGCCGGAAATGATATGAATCTGAATGCCCAGAGCATTGCATCGACAGGAACGCTGGGAGCAGGAGTACAGGCTGACGGACAACTTGGGACAGCTGGGAACCTAAGTCTTACTGTACAAAACAACCTAGCCGCGAATGGGAAGAATCTTGCAGCCGGGAATATGACCATGAATGCAGGTAACATAGATTTACAAGGAGCCTCTACCTACATTGGAAAGCAAGGAACAATTGCGGCGACATCTGGAGATATTGATCATACAAACGGAATCCTACAAAGCGTCGATGCCATCAGTTTAATGGCCAGGAATCTAAAGAATCAAGGCGGAAAAATCACTGTCGCTGGTAATTTAGATATGAAGCTTACTGGCAGTTTGCAAAACGACCAGGGGATGGCGTATTCAGGTAAATCGTTGAATGTCAATGCAGCAAATATTAGCAATACCGGTACGTTAGCAGCTGCAAACGATATGAATTTGAATGCCCAGGGTATTGCATCAACAGGAACTCTGGGAGCAGGAATACAAGCCGATGGACAACTGGGGACAGCTGGGAACCTGAGTCTCATTACACAAAA
Source organism: Pelorhabdus rhamnosifermentans (assembly GCF_018835585.1). Taxonomy (NCBI): domain Bacteria; kingdom Bacillati; phylum Bacillota; class Negativicutes; order Selenomonadales; family Sporomusaceae; genus Pelorhabdus; species Pelorhabdus rhamnosifermentans. The sequence goes on along the minus strand of NZ_JAHGVE010000025.1, from coordinate 61,405 downwards.
CAACCTAGCCGCGAATGGGAAGAATCTTGCGGCCGGGAATATGACGATGAATGCAGGTAACATAGATTTACAAGGAGCCTCTACCTACATCGGAAAGCAAGGAATCCTTACGGCGACAACTGGGGATATTGATCATACTAACGGAACCTTACAGAGCGGCGATGCCATCAGTTTAACGGCCAGGGATCTAAAGAATCAAGGTGGAAAAATCAATGCCGTTGGTAATTTAGATTTGAACCTTAGAGGTAATTTACAAAATGACCAGGGGTTGACATATTCAGGCAAGAACTTGAGTGTCAGTGCGGCAAATATTAGCAATACCGGTACGCTAGCAGCTGCTAACGATATGAATTTGAATGCCCAGGGTATTGCATCAACAGGAACTCTGGGAGCAGGAATACAAGCCGATGGACAACTGGGATCAACTGGGAACCTGAGTCTCATTACACAAAACAACCTAGCTGCGAATGGGAAGAATCTGGCAGCCGGGGATATGACCATGACTGCCGGCAGTGTAGATTTACAAGGAGCTTCGACCTATATTGGAAAACAAGGAACAATTACGGCGACAGCTGGAGATATTGATCATACCAATGGAATTCTGCAGAGCAAAGATGCCATTAGCTTAACGGCCGGGAATCTAAAGAATCAGGGCGGAAAAATCAATGCCGCTGGTAATTTTGATATCAATCTGAGCGGTACTTTAGAGAACGAAGGAAGCTTGATATATTCAGGTAAGAATTTGAAAATCAGTGCTAATCGCATTGAAAATATGAATACACAAAGTGCGAATCAAGGCATAGAAGCCCAAGCTATCCAAATGGATTCCGTAAATATTGAGAATGCTCAAGGTTCATTGCGCGCAGCAGACAGTTTGAATTTAAATGCACAACAGAATATTAATAATGAAAAAGGTATTATTTCTGCCGGGACCATACTTTCGCTGCAAGATCAGTCGCTGTCCAATAAAAAATTATTTATTAACAATACGCAAGGACTATTGATTGCAGGACAGCAACTTCAAATTAATAGTGCCGGTCTTTCTGGCGACGGAAAGATTTTGAGTCAAGGCGATATGGATGTTAAACTTACACAAGACTATACAAATACAGGGGAATTTCAAGCACAAGGCAATGCTAGCCTTTATTCTGCGGGTACATTTACTAACCTAGCTGAAATAGTAGCAGGCAATCAACTTACTATACATGCTGCTAATATTCATAACAATGCCAATGGGAAGTTGAATGGACAAAATACGAAGGTTACTGCGGATCAGGTTTTAAATAATGAGGGACTTATCGATGGGAATGAAACCCGGATTCAAGCAGATAATTTAATGAATTCGGGGATGGGGCGCATATATGGGAATCATCTTGCGATTCAGGCTAATACCATTACCAATCGTGCAACAGAGAGTGCTGCCCCGATTCTAGCCGCGCGCGAGCAGCTTGATATGGCTGCCAAAACCATCAATAATCAAGAACATGCCAAAATTTTTAGTGTGGGTGATATTCATATTGGGGGGAGTCTGGATAGTAAGAATCAAGCTGTCGGACAAGCCAGTATACTGCAAAATAATAGTGCTGAAATTGAGTCCTTGGGAAATTTATATCTTGCTGTCCAGAAAATTTATAATACAAATGAACATTTCAGTACCGCTATACAGACGAAAAAGATAGAAAATGTTACTGAATATCAAGGCAGCGGTGCACCCAATCGCTATGTAGCAGGGACGCCTGGCGTTGAGATATTTAATGATGAGTCAGATCATTTGCGTACGCCTGATGGCGGTTATGAAAACTGGACAGCCTATCGATATAAAAAGATAACAGCAGAAAGTCAGATAGTAAACTCAGATCCGGCTAGCCTTAAGTCTGGGGGGAATCTCAGCATTCAGGCGGATATTTTAAATAATGATAAGAGCACAATAATCGCGGGTGGAAGCATTTTAGGTAGTGTAGGTAGTCTTAATAATATAGAAGGTTCCGGACAAAGAATCACGACGGAGACGGGGCGGGCTACTTCCTATTGGCGGGATCATCATAGCGGAAGAGATAGCACAGGAAGCAGCTCTTCCACTTATAATCCAGCACCGAGGGTAGAGACCATTTCTGTAAGCGCAACAGTTTATCAAGAGAGGGTTACACCAACGGAATCAGGAACACAAATTGATAAGCAAAATGTAAATATTACAGATAAAGGAAACATTCAATCCAATGTAAATGTTGGAGATAAAGAAAGCGTTAATTCCAATGTAAATGTTGGAGACAAGGGAACGGTTAATTCTAATGTCAATATTACAGATAAAGGAACGATTGCTTCTCATGCAAATGTTGGCGATAAGGGAACGATTGCTTCTAATGTAAATGTTGGAGACAAGGAAACGGTTAATTCTAATGTCAATATTACAGATAAAGGAAACATTCAATCTAAAGCAAATGTTGGCGATCAGGGAACGATTGCTCCTAATATAAATGTTGGAGACAAGGGAACGGTTAATTCTAATGTCAATATTGCAGATAAAGGAACGATTGCTTCTCATACAAATGTTGGCGATAAAGGGACGATTCCTTCCAATGTGAACGTTACAGATCAGGGAACCATTAAAGGCACTATCAGTCCAATTATACAGATGGTAACTCAAAATGGTGGAACTGTGAGCACGGGCGCCGTTGATAGTCGTATACCGAATAGCAGTTTATTTAGTATCACGCCAGCATCAAATTCGAAGTATTTGATAGAAACAGACCCGCAGTTTGCCGATTATCGGACGTGGACCTCTTCGGATTATATGCTCAAGCAGTTAAACAATGATCCAAGTATTCTCCAAAAACGACTTGGCGATGGTTTTTATGAGCAGACCATGATTCGTAATCAAGTCGCGTCTCTCACTGGCAACCGCTTCCTGAGCGGCTACAACAGTGATGAAGCACAATATCAAGCATTGATGAACAATGCACTCGCTTTTGCCAAAGAAAATCACCTGCAAGTTGGACAGGAACTTTCAGCGGAACAAATGGCGAACTTGAAAGCCGATATGGTGTGGATGGTCGAAAAATATGTCGTCTTACCGAATGGACAAGTAACGCAGGCGTTGGTTCCACAAGTGTATGTGCATAAGGATAAAGATCATGCAGACTCTCCTAGCGCGGAAGGTTTGATATCCGGTAGTGCCGTCAATCTGGCAATAAAAGGCGATCTTACAAACAGTGGAACCATTCAAGGAAATACTACGACGAATATTGCGGCTGAGAATATACAAAATCTTGGCGGAAATATCAGCGGTGATAATGTCAATATTAAGGCCAATGTTGATCTAAACAATATGGGTGGACAAATTCAGGGAATCGATAGTCTCTCTTTAGACGCCGGACGAAATATTACGATTGCTTCGACAACAAGTACGCAAACGAATCAACAAGGAAGTCGTACGAACCTCAACAGCGTGGCGGGACTCTCCGTTACTGGCGAGCAAGGAAAATTAACAATCAATGCCGGTCAGAATGTCAATCTTGCTGCTGCCAAAATTGACAATAGTGGGAAAGACAGCCTAACTACGATTTCGGCTGGGCAAAATCTAAATCTTAGTACAGTCAAAGAAAGTGAAAGTAATAAAATTGTCTGGGATAATGATAACCACAGAACAGATAGTACAATCCTTGATGTAGGCACAACGATTCAGACACCGGGTGCGGTTCATTTGCAAGCCGGATTGGATATCAATGCAAAAGCTGCCACGATTGAAAGCAACAAGGGGATACAGTTGGAAGCAGGGCGGGATATCAATCTAACAGCAGGTGAACTCAATCAAACAGTAGATGAAGCACATAAACACAAAGGTCATACAGGCGGATTTTCGAGTCTGACCATCACTACACGAGATACACTGGATCAAACGACAGCACAAGCTACAACCTTATCCGGTGACAGCATCAGCATCCAAGCCGGACGAAATCTAGGCGTCAATGGTAGTACGGTTGTAGGAACAAATGATGTAAACCTGGGCGCTAAAGAAAATATAGCCATTACAGCAGCGCAAGAAACCAAAACCGAAGAACATATGCGACAAGAAAAACGATCCGGTATTTTAGGAAGCGGTTTTGGCTTTACCATCGGGACTGAAACACAAAAAAATACACTCGATGGGGTAAACCTGACGCAAGCCCAAAGTACGGTTGGGTCCGTGCAAGGAAATGTAACGATTCAAGCAGGAAAGGATGTAAAAATCCAAGCCTCCGATGTGATCAGTGGGCAAAATACGAAAATCATTGGGGAAAATGTAAACATAGAAGCCGGAACGGAAAACTTACGAGAAAAACAAAGCTATGAATACCAAAAAAGTGGATTAACCGTATCGTTAAGCAGTCCGGCGATCGATACGATACCAAGTATCACAAACGACGTAAAAAGAGCCAAAGAAGTCAGTGATTCCCGGCTGTCCGCTCTTTATGATGTAAAAGCAGTCCAAGAACTAAAGGGACTCGATCAAAAAATTGACAATACGGTAAATGGTCCAGTCGTCGGAAAAGATAAAGACGGCAATATCGTACGGGGCAGCAAAGATATCAGTGTCAATATCGGTCTGGGCAGCACCAGTATGAAGCAAAATAGCACAAGTGAAGCCATCCAGGCGAAAGGCAGCCAAATTACAGCAGGCAAAAATATTGACGTGATAGCTACAGGAAGCAACCAAGGAGACGGCAACGTTGTCATTGAAGGATCAACAGTAAACGGAGATACCATCCATATCCAAGCGGCCAAGGATGTAACCATCGAAAGTGCTGAAAATAGAACGATAAATAACACCCAAAGCGATGGAAAATCAAGCGGAATCGGAGTGAAGGTGAGTGCCCAAGGAGCTGGCTTCTATGTAGAAGGAAGTAAAAACCAGGGAAGCGAAAATGGGACAACAGTAAGTCATACGCAAAGTGTAATCACAGCGAAAGATACGCTGAAAATAGAATCAGGAAAAGATACGAATATCTTGGGATCAAAAGTAAACGGTGATCGTGTAGAAATAAAAGCAGGAAAAGACTTGAATATAGCCAGCCAGCAGGATAGTGATAACTATAACTCGAAGAATCAAAATAGCGGAATCAGTATTAGCAGCGGTCCGCTAGGTAATATAACGGGTTCCGCAGGCAAGGGCAAAATAGATTCAAATTATACTTCTGTAACCGAACAGGCAGGCATCTATGCAGGCAAGAATGGTTTCGACATCAACGTCGGCAAGAATACCGACCTGAAGGGTGCGGTCATCGCCAGTGATGCTACGCCGGATAAGAATAAGATATCTACGGATACGCTGACACACTCGGATATACAAAATAAGGCGGATTACAGCGCAAGCAGTTCAGGAGTCGGTTATTCCAATAAAACTGGAATTACTCCTAATCCTGGTATACCTGTATCAGGAAAAGCTGACAGCACAACAAAATCTGCTATTTCTCCAGGTACTATTGATATAAGAAGTAATCCAAACCAAGATTTGAGTAACTTAAGTCGTAATACTGATCAAGCTTTAAATGTTTTAGGAAAAATCTTTGATAAAGAAACAGTCAAGGAAAGACAAGAATTGGTTAATCTGTTTAGTCAGGAAGCCAATAAGGCAATTGGTGATTATGCAGAAAGCATGTGGAAAAATGCCAAAACCCCAGAAGAAAAAGCTAATTGGGCCGAAGGTGGAGAATATAAAGCTCTTTTACATGCTGTATCTGCTGGAATTGTTTCTAGTATGGCAGGTACTGGTTTTGCATCTGGAGCAGCTGGTGATGGATTAAGTCAACTGCTGCAAAAACAATTAGCCAATATTAAAGACCAAAATGTTAGACTTATTGCAAGTGCAGCTATTGGTGCAGCAGCAGCCAAAGTGGTAGGTGGCAATGCTCAGGCTGGAGCTAGTGCAGCATTTAATGGAGTCAAGCATAATGATTATATTCATCATCCGACCTATGAAGGGGCATATATATTTGTTGAAGGACAGGGATTTTTCCAAGTTATTAATGGTGTAGATACTTATATGCAAGATGCTGTTCCGCCAGCTGGTGCGGTAGTTTGGTCACAGGATTCTAACAATCCGAACTATGGGTCAGAATATGTCAAAGGTGACGGAGTCAATTCTGCCGATACCTATTTAAAATGGAAACCGGAAGTATCTGGTCGCGTAGCTCTTGATGAAGATACAGGGAATGCGATCACGATAAATGGTGAGCAGGTCATTCATCCGAGTGATCTTCAAACACAGCAGCAAGCACAAGAAGATGTAACAGGTCTTGCTGGTGGAGTGAAAATAGTCAAAGAAGCAGAAGGTGCTACTCAAGCAATAGGACAAGTTATTGAGGAAGCAAGTAGTGCTTGGACTAAAGTTGAGCCGAGTACATTGAGAAATATAGGAGTACCTGCTGAAAATAGTGGTATTCGTGCCGTACAAGGTAATGCGGAGGATGCTTATAACTTCTTTAAAGCTCAAGTAGATCCAAATTCTATACAGGAAGTGAAGCCTGGCGTATTTGTCGGTCAAGATGCTAACGGAATTACTTTTACTTATAGGGCTTCATCAAAATCTGGACCTCCCACTGTCGATGTAAATGGTGCAGACGGAATTAGAAAAATTAAGTTCTTAGAGAGCGGTGAATAAATGGTTGAGAAAATTATAAAATTAGTACAGATACAGAATTTGCAGAAAGCTTTTCGGAAGGTTTTTAAATCTAACGATCCTTTTGGGGCGATGTTTCAAAGTACAGTGGAGGAACGACTGATTCTTTGCCCTATAGACGGCTACCATCTGAACAAAAAGCAATTTAGGGCTCTTCAGAATACTCTAATTGCTATAAATGAAAATAAGATATATCTTTCAGAAATAGAAGTGGAGGAATGTTTTTCTACCGAGCAATGCAATCATTGGGAAGTTCCACGGATAACGCAGTACGAGGAATATCTTTTAACACCTGTAATTCTTGAGAATGCATTATACTCCCCAAATGGAAAATGGGGAATACTCATTTCCCACGAAGAACACGCGGTAATTGGAGGAACAGCAGAGTTTTTGTCTAAGTTTAAGGAAGTATATGATGATTGGGAAAGTGGAATTGCTAATTTCCAGAAAAAGTGGCAATACAATAAGAAACACTATAATGCTGACATTGAATGGTTATCTAAGTTCGTAGCTCACATCAATAGGCGTGATTAGAAGTCTAACAGTATTGACTGCAAAATTTTAATCAAACGGACTATAAAACTGCAGAAACTGATGATTGTTGAGCAAAATCTCATACTCATAAGTCAAATTAGTTTTCTAGTTAAGAGGTGTACAAAGGCTGACTATAATAAATCGCAGCTAGCTACAAAAACCTCGCGTAGCTTCAAACAAAAAGAGATCAATGGACGTAAAAAATCCGCTGCCCCAAATCAAACTAAAAACAGAAATGAGGAACATAACAATGTTATTTAACAGTAATCAAGTGAAAAATATCTTTATGGCAGCCTTCTTGCTCTTTAGCATAATAGCCATTACTCAGCCCACCACTACCTATGCTGACGCATCTCAAGTCGGAGTAGTAAACTATCAGCAATTAATTAATCAGCATCCTGATATGGCTCAAGCTAATGATACTTACAAAGCAGCAGTTAAACAAGCGCAAGATGATTTTAATGCTAAATCAGCGACTATGAAAGATGATGAGAAAAAGGCTTATTCCCAGCAGCTAGAACAAGGACTTCAACAAAAGCAACAGGAACTAATAAACGCTATTCGTGATAAAGTAAATGCTGCAATCAAGGTGGTGGCTGAGGACAAAGGATTAACCGTTGTTGTGGATAAAAGCGTTATCGCTTACGGTGGACAAGATATAACAGATGACGTATTGAAGAAGATTACGGGTAAATAAGCTAAGTTTAAACAAAAGATGTCAGCGGACGCAAAAATCCGCTGACATCTTTTTCATCTCAGTGTCTTCTAACAACGAATCCTATACAAGACTCATAAAAAATGATTATATTCAAGCAGGAAAGGATGTAAAAATCCAAGCCTCCGATGTGATCAGTGGGCAAAATACGAAAATCAGTGGAGAAAATGTAAACATAGAAGCCGGAACGGAAAACTTACGAGAAAAACAAAGCTATGAATACCAAAAAAGTGGATTAACCGTATCGTTAAGCAGTCCGGCGATCGATACGATACAAAGTATCACAAACGACGTAAAAAGAGCCAAAGAAGTCAGTGATTCCCGGCTGTCCGCTCTTTATGATGTAAAAGCAGTCCAAGAACTAAAGGGACTCGATCAAAAAATTGACAATACGGTAAATGGTCCAGTCGTCGGAAAAGATAAAGACGGCAATATCGTACGGGGCAGCAAAGATATCAGTGTCAATATCGGTCTGGGCAGCACCAGCATGAAGCAAAATAGTACAAGTGAAGCCATCCAGGCGAAAGGCAGCCAAATTACAGCAGGCAAAAATATTGACGTGATCGCTACAGGAAGTAACAAGGGAGACGGCAATGTTGTCATTGAAGGATCAACTGTAACCGGAGATAAAGTTCATATACAAGCGGCAAAGGATGTAACTATCGAAAGTGCTGAAAATAGAACGATAAATAACACCCAAAGCGATGGAAAATCAAGCGGAATCGGAGTGAAGGTGAGTGCCCAAGGAGCTGGCTTCTATGTAGAAGGAAGTAAAAACCAGGGAATCGAAAATGGGACAACAGTAAGTCATACGCAAAGTGTAATCACAGCAAAAGATACGCTGAAAATAGAATCAGGAAAAGATACGAATATCTTGGGATCAAAAGTAAACGGTGATCGTGTAGAAATAAAAGCAGGAAAAGACTTGAATATAGCCAGCCAGCAGGATAGTGATAACTATAACTCGAAGAATCAAAATAGCGGAATCAGTATTAGCAGCGGTCCGCTAGGTAATATAACTGGTTCCGCAGGCAAAGGCAAAATAGATTCAAACTATACTTCTGTAACGGAACAGGCAGGCATCTATGCAGGTAGGAATGGCTTCGACATCAACGTAGGCAAGAATACTGACCTGAAGGGTGCGGTCATTGCCAGTGATGCTACGCCGGATAAGAATAAAATCTCTACGGATACGCTGACACACTCGGATATACAAAATAAGGCGGATTACAGCGCAAGCAGTTCGGGGTATAATCTGGATACAGTTACCAATATTAAAGATGGTGGTAAAGACGCAAATGGCAAACAAGTATTGGTTGCTGAAAAGAATCTATCTGTATCACCAGACATCAGCACATCCGTTAATGGAAACGCAAGTAGCACTACGAAATCTGGTATTGCACAAGGTACAATCGAAGTTCGTTCAGGTAATACAGATTTAAGTAGCTTAAATCGTAATACGAACGATTCCCTGAATGCTTTAGGTAAGATATTCGATAAGAAAAAGGTTCAAGAACAACAAGAATTAACGAAAGTATTTGGACAGGAAGCTTATAAAGCGATTGGTGATTTGGCTTTAAATCAATACCAAAAAGCACTTGATGATGCAGCCAAGTATAAAGAGGGAACACCGGAATACAAAGAAGCCATGGCAAGAGCAGACTCATGGCATGATGGCGGAGATAATAAAATTCTTCTTCATGCAGTAGCTGGCGGGATTATGTCAGACCTTGGTGGAAGTAGTTTCACATCTGGAGCAACTAGTGCTGGATTAAATGAGGCTGTACAGAATGAATTAGCCAAGATCAAAGACGCGGGAATTCATCAATTGGTAAGTGCTGCTATTGGAGCTGTTGTTTCGAAGTTAGTAGGTGGTAATGCTCAAACAGGTGCTGCCACTGCCCTTAGTGGGACGAAGTATAATTGGCTCTGGCATTATCAACAACAAGACATGGCGAGATTATTGTATGCTGCCACAAGTATGGAGGAAAAGAAAAGAATTGTTGCATACTATGCAGCGTTAAGTCAATATAACGACGATAATACTCTCCAACTTGTAAATTACGACTGGGCAACCTATTGGTCATGCAAAAATGAAGCTATTGATCCATATTTGCTAGGAGCATTGGGAGGTCTTACTAGTCGTACAGACCATGGTTTGAATACTACTCTTAACGAGCTGACTGTTAGCATATTAGGAGTAACGGATACCGCTAATATTTATCGGGGGTTAATAAATACCTATGGACCTAGTTATTTTCCTTTCGATGGTATACCGCAAAGCACTTTAAGTACAAGTTATTCAACTTCTAGCGGTCAACAGGAAACACAAGTTTCACTACCACGAACAATTTATCCAACAGCAGTCGATGGTAACATTATCAAAGAAAATGGACAGTACAAGGTAATATCCCATGATTCAGATGGAAATGTAGTTAAAACGCCAGTTCCTGCAAGTGAGGTCGAAGGGGAAAAACGTTATTATTCTCCAGACTCAAATTCTTGGTTTGAGCATACAGAGAAGGGTGATACTGCTATTCCACCCGTACGTGTAGTAGGAAACACAGAGTGGACAGTCGATCCGTTAACGGGTGAGGATACATATTCTGGAACTGTGGAAACATCCGAGACGAAAAGCGGAATGCCTAACCCAGTAGATTCAATGGCGCTATATTTTGCGAAAACGGGTTTAAAAGCACAAGGAATAAATCCAGACAATCCGGATAATGCACAACAATTAGCCGCTGAAGTGGAAAAACAGGTACAAATGAATAAAGAAATCCAGGATAGTGTTATGGGATCTGTTGGCGGTGGTGGCTTCAAGACATTCAAAGAGTTTAAGGCTTTTCTTGGATCTCCTGGTGCAGGAAATCAGTGGCATCATATCGTAGAGCAAGCTCAACAGAATGCAAACAGAGCAGGATTTGATCCAGAAGAGATAAATACTGTAGAAAACATAATTGCGTTGCAGTCTGGTAAGGATAGTGTCCATAGCGCTATTAGCGGATTTTATTCTTCAAAACCTTACTGGACAGGTGGATTAACAGTACGAGATTGGTTAGCGACAAAAAGTTTTGAGGAACAATTTGATTATGGAATGAACATATTAAAAAATTATGGTATAGTTGCTAAAGATTCAGCTGGAAGGTGGACATTTACACCATTTTAATCAGGGAGGCAATGTATGAGACCTTTGGAGAAGATTATAAATGAATACTTAGAATCTTGTATAAAGGGAGAGGATGCGCAAGAGAGGGGTGATTCCAAGATGTATAATAAACAACAAAGGATTATTCAAAAAATACGAAAAGAATTAAAATCAAATTCCGAATATGGGTTAGAAAAGTTGATGCCATTTTTGGAACACCAAAGTACATTTGTTAGGTTGGAAACTGCAATTAGTTTAGTCCCAGTTCAGCCAGAGCGTGCTAAGCAAGTATTATTAGAGCTAATTGATACCAGAGGGCTTACTGCGTTTAACGCAAAGATGACTCTTTCGGAATGGAAAAATGGAAATCTAAAGTTTGATTTTTAGCTATTAGTTATAAGAAATGAGATTAGTGGATGGAAAAGCGAGTTCAACGGAACATAAAAAATCCGCCCAATAACTAAAAATAGAAAGGGGCATGTCCATTGTTTACCAAACAACTTAAAACTATCTTTCTATCAGCTTTCGTACTTTTCAGCATACTAGCTTTTACAAATCCTACCACTACCTATGCTGCTGACGCATCTCAAGTCGGAGTAGTAAATTATCAACAATTAATTAATCAGCATCCAGATATGGCTCAAGCTAATGAAACCTACAAAGCAGCAGTCAAACAAGCGCAAGATGATTTTAATGCTAAATCAGCCAACATGAACGATCAAGATAAAAAAGCCTTATCCCAACAGTTACAACAAGGCTTACAACAAAAGCAGCAGGAACTAATAAACGCTATTCGTGATAAAGTAAATGCTGCAATCAAGGCGGTAGCTGAGGACAAAGGATTAACCGTTGTTGTCGATAAAAGCGTTATCGCTTATGGTGGACAAGATATAACAGATGACGTATTGAAAAAGATTACGGGTAAATAAGTAAAACAGAGGGTAGCGGACAATCAATAATCCGTTACCCTCTATTTTTATCTCAGTGTCCTCTAGTAACACCCAATCATTAGGTAATAAATTCCTATTAAACTGTAAAGCCCAATGATTCTAGCAATATCTGAGTGAATCAGAGCCTAGTCAGAATTTTGACTAGGATATTAAAATGACTTCGACTCATTGCTATTGCAATATGGACACATACCACCATGTCCAGTACCTGAACAATTGCTACAATAAATACTACCACAGTCTTGGCATTTAATAAGTTGTCCACCACAAGGTGCATCAGCACCACAATTCGGACATTTCATCACATTATCGTACATCGTAATTCCCCCTTAATAATAAGAATAATTCTAATATATCACCTAGCGGTGATGACGAAAACGGTGTTTTCGTCGTAGAGGTCTTTCTATGTAAAATATCATGAATTTAGTAAAATTAAGGTATAAATCAATCTGTCACTTTAAATAATAATCAAATTAAACAATAGAGTCACCACAGTAACTACAGAGAATTTTTCATAAACCATTGATATAGATACTATTAAATACTCACCCGGAATAAATCTGGTTCAAACAGTGATAACTAATGACAATTTACTGTCACATGTCACAGTACCCTGTAGAAATTATTCCCTAGGATACAGGTTATAGTGATTTTCCAAAATATTTTACAAAAAATCACAAAAACTATGTTACACTTTCGCAGTTTTGTAATATTTATATATTAAAATTAAAAATTAAAAAAGGAAAAATATATATTTATACACGCACCAACCCGCTAAATATAAGGATTTTAAACAACACCCAATAACATAAGGGTTAAAAATTGTACAGACGCTATTACCACTCGCTACAAAATAATTATTATTTACCCAGTTGGAGAGATCTTAGCCAATTTTTTTATGAATATAGAGCTGTTAAAAAATATATAGGACCATTTATCCCATTGCGGGAAGATTGATTGTAAATCGTAGGGGGCTATTCTATACTAATACTGTATGGAAAGCAGTGGAATTTATAAAAGGGAGTTTGATGACGGGATGAGATTTATGCGAAAGATCAACTGGGGTTTGGCTTTAGTATGGGGGCTGTTGTTTATGGCAATGGGTAGTTCGCTCGTTTTTGCCTCTGAGAAGCTGTCGCCGGAAAAAGCGTATTTGAGCTATGTATACCAAAATATGATGGAAGTAAACAGTGTGCATTGTGATATAACGGTCCAAGCAGATACGACAATGGGACAAATGAAGGCAGTAATCAATGGCGATGTTCAGTCGAACCCGTTGGGTTATAAAAGTGATATAAGTATTTGGACTCGGGATATGAAGGATAAGGAAATGACCATTCCCATGAAACAGTATCTTGAAAGAAGCCCTAGTGGTTTAGTCGTTTATACAATGGTTAATGAAAAATGGTTTAAGCAGATTGTTCCTGAGTGGAGTCCTGTGAGTAAAAATGACCTTTCTGCAGATGAAAAAAATGCTGCTTGGGTGAATCTGCTGCAGATGATGAAATCTGTGAAGCTTCAGAAGGAAACACCCGCTTATAAGTATATAGATGTTACATTAGATAGTATGCAGATCAGTGATGCGATTGCTGCGGCTGTTAAAGAAAATAATGTACAGGAAAAAGATATATTGAGCATGACTGCGATCGGGCGGATGGCTTTGTTAGCTGTCGGCGATTTGACGTATACTGTTAAAATCGATAAGGCAACAAAAATGGTAACAGAAGTGGATATGGATTTGACAGATCCGATTCGCAAAGGAGCGAACTTGTTTTTAGATCTAGTGCATCCAAAAGATCGGGCGAAAATGGAAGACTTCTTAACAAACTCGACATTGAGTATGCAGATCGTTTATTCGAACTATAATAAGGTAGATCCCATCGTGATTCCTCAGGAAGTAAAGGATACGGCAAAGGAATACAAGGCACCAGTACGGAAGGCACATTCTAAACAGGTTAAGCCAAGCGGTGAAACAGTAACTCGTTTGTAAAAACTAAATTGATCAAAACTTACCGTTGTTTGGACCAACTATTTTGCCTAAAGAAAGTCATTCCAAGAAAATTCTATGTTGTGGGGTGACTCGTATTGAAAATTCAGAAAAAGTTCTGGCTTTCATTGTCTATTTGCTTGTTATGCAGTCGTTAATGTGGGAACCGGTCCGGAGGTAGACGGCAAGCCCACCTAGAATCTTAAATTCTAAGGCGAAAATAAAGAGGGTTTTATCGAAGTTTGTCGAAATACCAGACTTAGAAATATAATTGCAATTGGGTGAACCTTTTAAAGAAGAGGATGTAAAGTTATGGGGTTAAAGATTATTTAATTTATGTTTGCCAGGCTGTCAAAATAAAGGTATACCAGACGTTATTTGTCTGGTTTTTTGTTTTATTTCGATTAGATCAATTTCAAAAGCCGGATGATAGCCGACCTACATAGGGGGTATCCGTTTGAAAACAATAAATACATTTTATGAGGATTTTAACGGCTTATCAGAATTTGTTCGAAACAATCAAAATATTTTGCGTTCTAACGAGAACTCCGCTGTACTAGTGCAGGTTTTCAATGGCCAATGTGACCAAGAATTTTTCAAGCGATTGTTAGCAGAAATTGCTGAATTGGTTCCCGATGCTCTTATTCTTGGTACAACGACATCTGGTGAAATTATAAATGGACAAGTGAATGGACTCAAGACAGTTCTGTCTTTTTCGATTTTTAAACGGACTGTAGTTAAAGCAGGATTCTTTCCAAAAGGAAACCAAAATGATTTCGATTTGGGTCGTAAAATAGCCTCGACACTTGGTGGCGGTAAGGCGAAGCTATTAATTTTATTTGCTACAGGAAGGACGATGAATTCTACCGCTGTTTTAAAAGGGGTAGAATCGGTATTCCCTGGCTTGCCTGTTACTGGTGGTAATGCGGGTCATAACGCTCTTGGCTGCTTTGTTTCTTGTAACGGACAAATTACAAGTTACGGTGTTGTGGGGGTTGTACTAGAGGGGGAAAATTTAAAGGTTAGTTGTTATTCCCATTTAGGGTGGCAACCCATTGGCAAAGAAATGACTGTCACTAAGGTTGATGGTTTAAGGGTGTATACTATTGATAATATACCTGTTTATCAGATTTATCGGAAGTATTTAGGCTTAGATAGAATTGGTAATTTCTCTAACGCTGTGGAATATCCCCTCTTAGTCAATAGAAATGGATCCCTGCTGGCTAGAACACCAGATATTTACTATGAGGACGATTCAATTTCCTTCGTGGCAGAATTAGTTGAAGGGGAAAAAGTTCGCTTGAGTTTTGGTGATATTGGGATGATCTCGGAAGCGACAGTCAGTCTTTGTCAAGAGATTAGGCAACATCCCGCTGAAAGTGTTTTTGTCTATTCCTGTGAGTCGCGCAGAGGATTTCTACAGGAGCTTAGTAAGATTGAAACTGAGCCACTGCAAGAAATTGCGAACACATCCGGCTTTTTTACTTATGGGGAATTTTATTATAGCAACAAAACTAACCAAGTACTAAATGCTACGATGACAGTCGTAGTTCTTGCTGAAACAGCTGGAAAGGTATTGGAACATACGGTAACGCGAGGAGAGGAAAATTCCAGCGTAAGCTATAAATTTTCTAAAGATAAAATAGTCGAAAGAAGTTCTGGGGTTCTTAAGGCATTAACACATCTAATCAACACGGTGACCGACGAACTGGTTACTGCAAATGAGAAGCTGAAATATGCCGGCCAACATGACTCGTTAACAGGACTTTATAACCGTGCATTTTTTGAACAGGAAATGGAGTTTCTTGAGACACAAGACGGTCCAGTAGGTATTGTTGTCTGTGATTTAGACTGTCTTAAAGTGATAAATGATACTTTCGGGCATAGTTTTGGGGACCAAATGATTTGTAAGGCTGCAAATGTAATTACCGAAGCATGTCGCAAAGAGGATATTGTAGCTAGGATTGGGGGCGATGAGTTTGCTATAATAGTTACGAATGCTACGTTATCTGGACTAAAAAATATTCGCAAGAGAATTGTATCTATAGCGGCAAAAACTAGAAGCATACAACCTGAAAATCTTGTTTATCTATCCGTTGGCTTCGCTCTTAAGACAAGCGGTGGGGAAAAAAGCTTGGATGGTGTTTTTAAGATCGCTGATGCAAATATGTATAGTCATAAAATGAGAAATAAACAATATTCGAAAAAGACGATTCTAGGAAGAACTGCCTTTGTAAACAACGACTATTAAGGAATAGGCGAAGTCACTAAGGAAGGGTGAGAGAATGAACTCCAAAGTATTTTATAACTATTGCTTGGCCCAATTAGGTGCCGTCGAGGACTATCCTTTCGGACCTGACGTAATAGTGTTTAAAATTGGCGCTAAAATGTTTGCACTTATGTCTCGTAGGAATAACCAGGATAATCTTTCATTGAAATGTAATCCTCATTATTCAGAGATACTAAGAAAGCAGTATTCAAGTATAATTCCAGGGTACCACTTAAATAAGCGCTGCTGGAATACTTTAATTCTTGATGGCAGCATTCCGGAAAAAGAAATTAAGGCTTTAATAGAACATTCTTATGAGTTGGTATTTAAATCTCTTCCTCGTATGATGCGTGCAAAGTATCAAGACGATTTTTAATGTGTCTTATATCGAGAGTAAAAAAATTCTGTGCGTTCAGTTATGAATTCTTATCGGACAATAAAAAAGTGCATGAGATAATTGATTTTCAATATCTCGTGCACTTTTTTTATTGTTCATTATTTTTTTAGTGTTAGGTAGTCAATAATGATTCTTGATAATACATAAAGCGGAAAGCGAGAAGTTACGTCTACCTTTGTGATCGAAGTATGTTTATGTTTATATCCCCATAAGGAAATGTCGGACATTTTTGTCAAAGGGGAATTCTCAGCGGAAGTACAAGTAATTAATTTCGCTCCGATAGATTTTGCATTTTCTGCAGAAACAACTAATTCTTCTGTTGTTCCGGATAGTGAGAAAATAATCAGCAATTCATCGGATTTTATATCTGTGGAAACTTTCTTCATAATGGCTGCATCAGAAATCTGAAAAATATTAAATCCTAATAATTGCAATTTTAATGAAAATTCCTGCGCGACGAGTATGGTTAAGCCTCTAGATAGGATATAAATGCGTGAAGCGTTTTTGATCAATTCAATCGATTGGAGAATTTGATCAATTGATATGTGCTCAATTGTATTAGTTACTTCCAATAATGATTTTTTTAAGATTTCATTTACCTGAATGGAATTTTCCGATTCGGAATTTTTTCTGGATAGTAAATATCGTAATTCAGCAAAACCATCAATGCCGCATTTTTTTATGGTCCTAGAAACGGTTGCCGGAGAAGAAAAAGTCTGTTCAGCAACAGCTCCGATCGACATATTGGCTATCTTATCCGTATTTGCATTAATAAAGGTAATGACTTGTTTTTCTGTAGCTGTAAGCCTGTCGTAGCAGGAATGATTTATTTTTACTAACATAAATAAAAATCCCACCCTTTCCATTCATTCTAAGAATAAATAGGAAATTTGTCAATAAAAAGAAAATAATGAAAATTGTTTCAAAATTCGAAAACAAAAGTAAATTTGAACGCAATATAATATAAACAAAAGACAAAAAGATAATATTGACTGAAAAGGTGGAGTTGTCAGATGAATTTATTGAAAAATCGTGCAAAGCGGAATATCGTGACTAATTATAAAATTTACTAAATTGCGGAGGAAGATAAGATGACGAATGAAGAGATGGAAATGATAACTGTTGAGATTATAGCTTATGCCGGAGATGCAAGATCAAAATACATGGAGTCCTTAGCGGCAGCGAATAATGCGGATTATGACAAAGCAGAAAAACTGATTCTAGAAGGTAATGATCTGATTACGGAGGCGCATAATACGCAGACAAAGGTGCTTCAAATGGAAGCTTCCGGTGAAAAAATTAAGGTAAACTTTTTAACAGTTCATGCGCAAGATCATTTGATGACAGTAATGCTACTGCGAGACCTCGTCAAAAACTTTATCAATTTATATAAAAAAACAAATTAATTCAATTTCATAAAATAGGGCGGAGGATTAGGTATGGAAAGATTAATTCATTTAATTGAAACGATGAAACCGATGTTTGAAAAAGTTTCATATAATTCTTATCTGAGAGCGATTAGAGATGGATTTGTCAGTTGTATTCCCGTAGTTTTATTTTCAAGTATGTTCATCTTGGTTGCATGTGTTCCCAATATATTCGGCTATGTTTGGCCTGAAAATATCAGTCAGCTACTATGGAAAGCTTATAACTATTCCATGGGAATTCTGGCAGTGTTAATGGTGGCAACCATTGCGAAGAGTTTAACAGATAATTTTAATAATTTGTTGCCAAAATTGAGACAAATTAATTCGGTATCTGTCATGATTGTTTCCATTTGTTGTTTCCTTTTATTAAGTGTTGAGTCTATTAAAGGTGGATTTTCAAGTGAATATATGGGAACAAAGGGCTTATTATCAGCATTTGTTGTAGCTTTTATCATACCTAATATTTATAAATTTTGCGTGAAAAATAATATTACAATCAAAATGCCTGATGAAGTACCGCATAATATTTCGCAAACTTTTGCTGATTTAATTCCGTTGGCAGTATCGGTTTTATTCTTTTGGTTAGTTAGTATATTTTTTAAAGATCTTGTCGGTATGGGATTCAGTGCATGGATTTTGGAAGTATTTAAACCGTTGTTTACGGCGGCAGATGGATATATCGGTGTGGCAATTATTTATGGTGCAATGGCAATGTTCTGGTTTATCGGTATTCATGGTCCTTCTATTGTAGAACCAGCGGTAACAGCAATTTATATTGCCAATATTGAAGCGAACTTAAATTTGTTTCAGGCAGGCGAACATGCAACGAATGTATTGACGCATGGTACTTCTTATTTTGTTGCTACATTAGGTGGTACAGGTGCGACTTTAATGTTTGCAGCAATGTGTGCCTTTATTGCAAAATCGAAACAGTTAAGGGCAGTCGGAAAAACGTCTATTGTTCCAGTATTATTTGCTGTCAATGAACCAATTTTATTTGGCGCGCCCCTTGTATTAAATCCGGTGTTTTTTGTACCCTTTATCTGTGTGCCAATTTTGAATGTTTGGTTGTTTAAATTTTTTATCGAAAATCTGGGAATGAATGGTTTTGTTTATATTTTGCCATGGACGACGCCTGGTACATTGGGTTTGATCTTAGGTACTGGTTTTGCAAAATTGTCCTTTCTCTTAGCTCCGTTATTATTGTTTGTTGATACTGTGATTTATTATCCATTCTTCAAAGTATATGATAAGCAATTACTTGCAAAAGAAATTGAAAATAACGGTGAAATTCAAGCCAAAAATCTTGGAGCAGTGCAAGCTCTGACTGCTGCCGGGAAGCAATCGGTTGTGCAGGCAGCTGTTAGTGAAAATGCTGATCAACAGTTATCAGTTTTGGTGCTTTGTGCAAGTGGAGCAACAAGCAGTATGCTTGCAAAATCAATATCTAAAGGAGCAAAACAAAAAGGTGTCAATATGGATTCTATTGCGATGGCATATGGACAGCATAAAGAAAAAATCAATGACTTTGATCTAATTGTGTTAGCACCGCAAATGGCCTCGATGTACGATGAATTGAAACATGATTGTGATGCAGAAGGTACAAAGTCAGCCACAACTTCAGGCAAAGAATATGTCGAATTGACGAGAAATCCTGAAGCAGCATTGAACTTTGCATTAAAAGTAATTTATGAAAATTAGAATATAGATAAAGGTGGTCAATAAAATGAATTCATTTGCAGGTGATTTTATCTTTGGCGGTGCAACGGCAGCTTTCCAAGTCGAAGGTGCGACGAAAGAAGATGGCCGAGGTCCGTGTTGTTGGGATGAATATCTCAACAGACCGGATAGCCATTTCAATGGAGATAAGGCAAGTGATTTTTACCATAAATATAAAGAAGATCTTGAGCTGTCAAGAGAGTTTGGCGTTAATGGCATCCGTATTTCTATTTCGTGGAGTCGCATTATTCCAGATGGAACGGGTGAGCTCAATCCTAAAGGCATTGATTTTTATAATCGGCTTATTGATGAATGTATAAAAAACAATGTAGAACCCTTTGTTACGTTACATCATTTTGATACACCGCAAGCACTCTTTGAAAAGGGGGATTGGTTAAATCGGGATACTATGGAGCATTTTATTCGATATGCAAGAGTCTGTTTTGAACATTTTGGTGATCGCGTAAAAAAGTGGGCTACATTCAATGAGCCCTGGTCAATCGCACAAAATGGCTATATTATTGGAAATTTTCCACCTAGCATTCGCTATGATATCCCGAAAGCTGTTCAGATTATGCATAATTTAATGGTTGTACATGCTAAAGCGATCAACCTATATAAAAGCATGGATCTACCGGGCGAAATTGGTATTGTCCATACGTTGGAAGGCAAGTACCCGATCAGCGACAAAGCCGAGGACAAACGAGCAGCTTATCTGGATGATACTATTGCCAATAAATTTATGCTTGATGCCTGTTTTAAAGGTGAATATAGTGCAGATACCTTTGCGACGATCCAAGAGATTCTCGCAAAAAATCAGGGTAACTTTACGATTTATGATGGTGATATGGATATTATCCGTGAGGCTGCTAAAAAAATCGACTTTTTAGGAATGAATCATTATTCCAGTCATTTTTTACAGGCTTATGATGGTGAAAGCAAAATGCATCATAACGGAACAGGGGAAAAAGGTACAAGTGTATTTGCTCTACAAGGGATTGGCGCTCGCGTAAGCAATCCAAATGTTGAAACTACCGATTGGGATTGGCCAATTTTTCCGCAGGGTATGTATGATATGCTGCTTAGAATCAAACGAGACTACCCTAATTATAAAAAAATTTATATTGCAGAAAATGGGATGGGCTATAAAGATGATTTTATTAATGGAAAAATTAATGATACGCCGCGGATTGAATACATTAGAAAACACCTTGCTTATATTTTAAAAGCCATTGAGGACGGTGTGAATGTAAAAGGGTATTATGTGTGGTCGCTGATGGATGTCTTGTCGTGGTCAAACGGCTATAACAAACGCTACGGTCTCTTTTATGTAGATTTTAAGACCCAGCAGCGCTATCCGAAAAAAAGTGCCTACTGGTTTAAGAAAATTTCCGAAACGAAGCAGTTGATAAATTCCGATGATGTAAATTATTGGTATTTATAGGATTCTTGTCACCGAGGGTCAGTTAGGCACAACCCTTATCAACCTTAGTTAATTCATTGGTGTTAAGATAGGAGGCTGTTGTAAGGAGAGAAATATTGGAAACAAGGATAACAATGTTCCTGCTTCTGTCAGTTGACTCCAAACTAAATTATTCAGTAGGAGGCAATACAATGAAAAAAAAGTTACTTCTATCGGCAGTAATTCTAGGTGCTTTAAGTTTTTCCAGCGTTGTTTTGGCCGCGGCCAATCCGTTTACAAGTGTACCGAAAGACCATTGGGCTTATTCGGCGGTTGAAAAATTGGTACAAGCTGGTTTAGTTGATGGGTATGGTGACGCAGATTTC
Organism: Pelorhabdus rhamnosifermentans; assembly: GCF_018835585.1. NCBI lineage: Bacteria > Bacillati > Bacillota > Negativicutes > Selenomonadales > Sporomusaceae > Pelorhabdus > Pelorhabdus rhamnosifermentans. The sequence goes on along the minus strand of NZ_JAHGVE010000025.1, from coordinate 39,816 downwards.
CGCGGGGAAAAAGCTATTAGTCGTTATGAAATGGCAGTATTGGTTGCTAAAGCGATGTCCAATGTCAATAAAGCAGATGATGCAAATAAAGTAGCTTTGGATCGTTTGTCAAAAGAATATTCCGATGAATTAAATAATATGGGAGTTCGCCTAAAAAAAGTAGAAGATAAAATGTCTTCTTTTAAATGGTATGGAGATACGCGCTTGCGCTATTATGAAAATAAAGATAACAAAATGAAACAAACGAATGACGGTCACCAATCCAATTCCAGTCAATTTGAAGAACGGTTACGGTTAGGCTTCTATGGCGAAATCAATGAGAATTTATCAGTAACAGGCCGAATGAAATATGAAAATGCAATAAGAGTAAATGATGGCTGGGGCGGCAAAAATCAAAACTTCAATTCATGGGATAATAGCTACAGAGACCAGAATTCATTTAGACTTGACATGATTAGTCTTGATTGGAACCATGCCGATACAAAAGTTTCGATTGGTCGTACAGAGGTAAACCTTGGTCAGGGTATTCTCTGGTGGGAGAATCAAGTCGACGGTATTTATGCAACCCATAAGTTTGGTGATAATGTTACTGTCTCTGCAGGCTGGGGCGATTTAGCTGCTGAAGGTTGGCAACCTGTGAATATGGGAGCCTTTATGGCCAATATTGATGTGGCTACAAGTGATGCTACGCATATTACTATCAGTCATTTGAAAACCAATGATAAATTAAAAACAAGTTCTACGGAATATCAGTATAAATGGGAGGACGTCGGGGGAACTTGGCTAAACATACCTGTACTTACCAATGTATGGACTGACCAGCCATATGCTTTTGACCAATATGCAGTAGGGTTCAATACACAGTTGAGTGACAAAGTAAATCTACTTGGTGAATATGTAAAGAATAACGCCGATATAAAGAGTACCACCGCCAATGGCGTTCAGGATCATGGATGGTGGACAAGATTGACCTATGGCAAGCAGGATTGGCGCACAGCAAATACCTGGAAATTGTATGCTGATTTTCTTAGCCTCGGCAATGACGCTGTAGATTCCGATTACTGGGGCCACAGATTGAATGTAGCAGGTGGTAATGGATTCAACGGTGCTGGTGATAAAGGCTGGGGGCTTGGTTTAAGTTATATGTTAGCAAGCTGTACGAATTTAGAATTAACTTACTACAAACTTAAACCATATGATGAAGGTAAAGCCGGTTTTAGCAAATATGAAGATGTAGCTTATGCGGCTTTAACTTTTAGCTTCTAATACATAGACGTAAAAAAAGTGAATTTTGTGTACAAGGCAGGTATATTTACGGAAAAGTAGTAACTGGTATATTTTTTAATAAAATATATGAGGTGAAGATATGAAGAAAAACAAATTGGTTTCACTTATGCTCTCGACATTAATGATAGGCACAATCATGTTTAGTGCACCGAATGCAGAAGCTGCAATTCATGTAAATCCAATCGATGGTATTCGTCCTGACTTCATCAAGGGTGCAGATATATCGATGTTAAAGGAGATTGAATTAAAAGGTGGCAAATTTTACGATCAAGGAATAGAAAAAGATTGCTTAGATATTTTACAACAACACGGTATCAACTGGGTTCGCTTAAGAATCTGGAACAATCCGATAGTCAATGGCGTTGAGGTCGGCGGTGGTAATAGTGATGAAGCCAAGGCATTGGAGATGGCAGCACGGGCAAAAGCTAAAGGTATGAAAGTGCTAATTGACTTCCATTACAGTGATTTCTGGGCTGACCCCGGTAAACAAAATAAACCGGCAGCCTGGGCAAATGATAACGCGCAACAACTTGCAGATGATATATATCAATATACTAGCAAAGTTATGAAAGATTTTGCAGCCGAAGGTATTGAACCAGATATGGTGCAAATCGGTAATGAAATTAACAACGGGATGTTATGGCCAGAAGGTAAACCGGTAAGTTCCGAAGGTTATAAAAATCTTGCCAATATGATTCGTCAAGGATTAAAAGCTGTTCGTGACAATGACCCAGACAGAAGTATCAAACTTATGATTCATTTGGCAAATGGTGGCGACAATGGTTTATATCGCAGTTTCTTCGATTCTTTGATTTTAGAAAACAAGGTAAATGATTTTGATGTTATCGGACTTTCTTACTATCCATTCTGGCATGGCAAAATGGAACAACTTGAATCCAATATGAACGATGTCAGCACTCGTTATAATAAAGATGTTGTTGTCGTAGAAACAGCGCTTGGCTTTACGAATGATAACGGCGATTTTCAGAAAAATTGCTATGGTCCAAACGAAGAACGACTTGGCGGGTACAAGAGCAGTGTACAAGGTCAAGCAACTGGAATTAGAAACATCATGGAAGCTGTAAGTAAAGTAAATAATAAACGTGGTATAGGTGTATTCTACTGGGAACCAGATTGGATTCCAACACCAGGTGCAGGCTGGAAACATGGTGAAGGTGATGAATGGGATAACCTTGCAATGTTTGATTTCCAAGGCAATGCATTAGAATCTCTTGATATATTTAAGCTTGTATCTGATCCAAACAATCACTTCGTGCAAGCGACTGTGAAAGAACTAGAACCAGCAGATGTTACTGGTAATATTGGCGTACCAACAGAATTACCAAAAGTGATCGGTGCTGTTTATACAGATGATTCGGTAAAAGAGCTTCCTGTTTCTTGGGAGAATGCAAAACTAGTATATGATGCTGTAGGTAACTATCGAGTGAGTGGTACAGTTCTTGGTACAGATCAAGCAGCAATTACTAAAATCAATGTTATTAACAAGGTGAATCTTGTTAAAAATGGTGACTTTGAAACGGGTGATTTGAGTCAATGGACAATTAAAGGTGATGTTAGTGCAGTTAACAATTCAAGTTCCGCGGGAGATGTTCGCGGTAAGAGTGCAATGCACTACTGGGCTGATAAGCCGTTTGCTTTTATTGCTACGCAGACAATTACCGGCTTAAAGAATGGAAAATATACGCTATCGTGTTGGACTCAAGGTGGTGGCGGTGAAAAAGCCATTCAGCTGTTTGCTAGTGATTATGGCGGCGATAAAATGACAACTGCCATTATTAATGATGGTTGGAATAAGTGGCATCAATGGGTTATTAAAGATATTCATGTTACTAATGGCAAATTAACCATTGGTCTCGATAATCAAGCAAATGCAGGAAATTGGGGTTCCTTTGATGATGTAGAACTGTATGCTGAAGAGTAATCTCTTGACATAATTTTAAGCCGCTGCTGGGTACAAAAATGTACTTGGTAGCGGCTTACGTGTTGAAGAACAAAAACAGCGGTTTCGGAGTACAAAGTAGAAATATGACAATAGTCCCTTTTTTTGTTTAAAAAGGAAATATAAGAGGATTTAACCCCAAAAAACAGAAAATAAAATAAAATAATGTTTTATTCTACTCTTTCTGCTTCTTGGAGAATGGCGGTGAATCGTGTTTTATAAGAAGTAAATTTAGTCAATTATGTAAAATGGAGATGATGAATTAAATGAAGTTGTTTAATCGCATTGCTATTTTTGTTATCGGATTATTGTTTTTTACTGCTATTGCTAGTGCGCAAGCGCAAAATTCATTATATCAAGTTTCGACAATAAACGCTTTACTGCAAGGAGTTTATGATGGAGAAGTTACAATTAAAGAATTAAAACAGCATGGTAGTTTTGGCATTGGTACACTGGAAAGATTAGATGGGGAAATGATTGCTTTAGGTGGAAATTTTTATCAAGTAAAATCTACCGGAGAGGTTGTTTTGGTTAATGATCAGGTAAAAACCCCTTTTGCAACTGTTATGGATTTTGTTCCGGAGCGGACGGGAGAAATTCATGATATACAAAATTTTAATGAATTAGAAAAAGCTTTGGACTCTATTATTCAAGATCGAAATTATATTTATGCCATTCGTATTGATGGGGTATTTAGCGGAAAGACTCGCAGTATTCCAGGCAAAAGCAAACCTTATCCATCATTGACGGAAGCTGCAAAAACACAGTCTGTTTTTGATATTCAAAATACACCGGGAACCATTGTTGGCTTTTGGTGCCCGCAATATGTTAATGGAATTAATGTAACTGGCTATCATTTGCATTTTATTTCCGATGATCGGAAGTCCGGGGGTCATATTTTAAGCGGTGGCGTACAAGCTGGTAAAGTTCAAATTGCCCGTATTACCAATTTTGAAATGGTTTTACCTAGCAGTGATGCATTTCAACAAGCTGCGTTAAATAAAGATTACAGCAAAGAACTAAATGGGGTTGAAAAATCAAAATAGTTAGGAGCGGTTGGTCTTTAGTAACAGAGACCAACCGTACTAATTTATTTAAAGCGGAATTGTGCTATTCAGTGGAGCTGATACGGTTTACGAGGAGGTTTTTGGATGAAGAGCTTGCGCATGCAATTATTAGTACCCATTATTAGCACTATTGCTGTCATTTTGCTGTGTGTCATGGCCATTTCGTATTGGAACACATCGAAAATTCTTCAGACAAATTTAGAAGAACGCTTTCAGATTCAGACGCAACAATTGGCAAATGCTTTTGATATAAGGATGCAACGTGAAAAAACGATTATGGATTCTTTTGGCAAGCAAGGTGCGGCTCAATTTGTTCATTTACAGTCCGACACACAGTTACAGTTTGCTTTTACAAAACGCATGCATGACGATTATTCTCATTGGAATCCGGTTAGCTTTTTGCCTGACTTATCCGGCAAGAATGCGGCTACAAGTGCGGGAAAATTAGTTGATGCATCGAGTTTAGCTTATGTAAAAAGACTTCCCGAGGGAAAGACATTCTTGGATAATCCGATTGTCTCTGTGACTACGGGCCAAACAATTGTGGTAGGTGCTGCTCCTGTATCAGTGAATAATCATGTGATTGGTGCGGTAGTTGGTGGTATTCCACTTGAAGAATTCACCAAAGGATTTAGTGAAACAAAAATTGGTCAAGCTGGTTATTGTATACTAGTAGCTCCTGATGGAATGATTGTTAGTCATCCCAAGGAAGACCTTATCATGAAGAGCAGTATTAAAGATTTTGGCAATGAACAGTTAACGCAAGCGATGGAGAGTATCCACCAGGGGAATAAGGGATATATTATTACACAAATTGATGGTATTGAGTCCATTGTCGCGTTTGTCCCTACCCAGGATAAATGGGGAGTCTTTACGGTTGCTCCGACTGCACAGGAATTTGCGCCGATAAAACAGCTTACGTGGTTGTTTGTTGTGCTCTTTTTTATCGGTTTAGGGTTAGCGGGCTTTATTGTAAATGTTATTGCGGGGCGGATTGTACGGCCCATTAGGGAAATGTCGGAATATGCCAGTGCAATTGCTCAAGGCGATTTGACCAAGTCTACTTTGGAAACAATTGATCGCTCTAATTATCAGGCGAAAGATGAAGTAGGTATTTTGCATATGGCTATGCTCCAGATGCGAGAAAAGCTATGGGCGTTGATTAGCAAGGTTAGTGAATCAGCTAGTCATACTGCGACTTCCTCTTTGCAGTTGAAAGAAAGCGCAAATCAGTCGGCGCAGAGTGCAACTCAAGTGGCAGAAGCGGTTACCAAAGTTGCGACAGAAACGGTACATGGACAAAAGGCTATGGATAAGGTGTATACGACATTTGATGGTTTCATGCAAGAAATTAATGCCATGAAGAGCAATACGGAAGATGTTAATAGTTCTGCCAGCCTTGCAGTGGAACGTACTGCGAAAGGGACTGAAACGGCCCAAGCTGCTAGGGTGCAGATGGAAAACATCAATGCAAGTACGAAAAATGTAAGTGAAACTGTCGTTAAATTATCAGGGGGAACAACGAAAATTGGTGAAATTGTCAATATGATTTCTAGTATTGCTGCCCAGACCAATTTATTAGCGCTAAATGCTGCGATCGAGGCGGCACGGGCTGGTGAACAAGGACGGGGATTTGCTGTAGTTGCCGACGAAGTTCGGAAACTTGCGGAACAGTCGCAGGATTCGGCAAGTCAGATTATTGTATTGATAGAAGAAATCAAGCAAGGTGTGAGTGATGCTGTGACGGCAGTTGATCAATCATCTAGCGATGTCTCTTCAGGTATGAAACATGTTAATGAAGCAGAGGCGCATTTCGTGGAGATTTCGGATTTAATCAAAAATGTACAGCAAAAAACTTCACAGGTATTATCACGTGTAGATACGTTATTTGCTAATGGTCATATTGTAGAAGATGCTTCGAAGGAAATTAATCACGTTATGAATGAGACTGCGGCCCATACACAAACTGTTTCTGCGGCAACAGAAGAACAATCCGCATCCATGCAGCAAATTGCCGCTTCAAGTGATGATTTAGCACATTCAGCAAACGAATTAAAAGAGAGTCTAAATAAATTTCGTATATAGATTAAGTTTTTGCAATAAGCTCGTCATCCACAGAAAGAAAAACGGTTAGTAAGCAGAAACCACTTGAATTCACGATAGTGGTTTCTTGCTTTTTACAAAAAAGCAAGAGATTTTATCAACAAAAATTTACCTGTTGAATTTAATTGTAGGGGAAAGTAAAAAGGATATCAGGGCATTGACTTTTTAGAATAATTTAACTATAATGGAAAAAAAGAATAGTGGTATATACAACATGATAACATATTGTTATGCTATATATGTCATGTGCTAATTTAACTGCAGGGAGGCTTCGTATGAAGAAAGTTGACAAAGAGTCACCGTTACCATTATATTACCAGCTAAAACAAATTATCTGTGAGCTCATTGAAAATGATGAATTAAAAGCCAATGATGCGATTCCATCTGAACGAGAACTCTGTGAATACCATGGTGTAAGTCGTATGACTGTGAACAAGGCTATTATCAGTTTGGTCAACGAGGGCTTGGTTTATCGGGAACAAGGGAAAGGGACGTTTGTCTGCAAAGCGAAGGAAAAACAGCAGTTATCTAATTTATTGGGTTTGACTGAAGAAATGCGCCTGCGGGGCTTAACCGTTGATACAAAAATATTATCTTTCAAGAAAAAACCAGCGACTAAAAAAATCCAGAAGGCTTTATTGATGAATGAAAGGCGGGATGTTTTTGAAATTACCCGCTTGCGCTGTGTTTCTGGGGAACCTTATTCTTTGGAGACTGCCTATATACCCGTGAATTTATGCAGCGAACTAAATGCTGAGATGATTCAAAATAAGTCTTTATATGAAGTACTTTCTGCGCATTTTGGCTTAGAGGTAGAGTATGCGTATCAAACGATTGAGCCGATATTAGTTAATGATTATGAAAGCAATATGTTAGAGGTGGAGAAAAATGCATTGGCCTTACTGTTTTCACGACAGACTTATCTTAAAAATGATATTCCAATTGAGGTAACGAAGGCCATTTACCGGGGAGACAGATATAAGTTTGAAGTTTCTTTAAGGCGTTAATTACACCGGGGTGTGTATAATAAAGCGAAAAGGGAGGACTTATAATGTTTAATTGGCTGGGAAATCTTCAAAAGATAGGTAAAGCCCTCATGTTACCTGTTGCCGTGTTACCTGCAGCGGCCTTGTTGCTCCGGTTCGGAGCGAAAGATGTATTCAACATTCCGTTTGTTATGCAGGCTGGTTCTGCTGTGTTTGATAATTTGGCCTTACTATTTGCCATTGGTATTGCTGTAGGTTTGGCTCGAGATAATAATGGGGCGTCAGGGCTGGCTGGCGCAGTTGGTTATTTGGTGCTGACTAATGGTTTAAAAGCCATTAATGCTGATCTGAATATGAGCGTATTGGCTGGTATTATCAGTGGTATATTAGCCGGTTATATTTATAATAGATACCACGACATTAAGCTTCCGGAATTTCTGGGTTTTTTCGGCGGACGAAGGTTCGTGCCGATAGCGACTGCTGCATCGGCGATTGTTCTGGCAGGAATATTTGGGGTCATATGGGCACCTATTCAACAAGTCATTCATGCGATAGGTGAGTGGATTATTGGTGCTGGCGCATTTGGTGCGTTCGTATTTGGGTTATGTAACAGATTATTGATTCCAGTTGGGCTTCACCATATTTTAAATAGTTTTGTGTGGTTTGTATTTGGTGGCTTTACTGACGCGGCAGGTAAGGTGGCAACGGGAGATTTGAATCGCTTTTTTGCCGGTGATCCTACTGCCGGGCATTTTATGGCAGGATTTTATATTATTTTCATGTTCGCGTTGCCTGCTGCAGCTTTTGCTATTTATTCTACAGCTAAACCAGAAAATCGCAAAAAAATATTTGGTATGATCTTTTCGGTTGCCTTTACTGCATTTCTTACGGGGATTACTGAACCGTTAGAATTTATGTTTATGTTCTTAGCACCCCTGTTATATTTATTCCATGCGGTAATGACAGGAATTGCAATGGCTGTCGCTTATTACTTTGGAATCTTGCACGGCTTTGGTTTTTCGGCTGGATTGATCGATTATTTGTTAAACTGGGGATTGGCAACAAAACCGCTATTACTCATCCCAATTGGGCTAATATTTGCGGCAATTTACTATGTCGTTTTTGTCTGGGCCATTAAGACTTTCGATATTCCGACGCCAGGGCGCTATGATGAAGAGGATGAGCAGGTGAATTTGTCTGACGCCAATCTTAGTGAACTGTCAGTACAGATGCTGATGGCATTAGGGGGAGCTGCAAATATCGAATCCTTGGATTCTTGTATTACTCGCCTGCGCATGACCGTAAAAGACACGGAGGTTATTGACGAAAGTAAAATCAAGGGGCTAGGTGCCAGCGGGCTGATTAAGCGTGGTAACATTGTGCAGGTAGTTGTGGGTACAAGAGCCGAGTTACTTGCCGACGAGTTGAAAGCACTCATGAAGGAAAAATGAGCTAACTGCAATAGCTGTAATCTATGATTCAAAAATAAAATACCCACGGAGGCAGTTTGTGAAAGACCACAAGACAAATTTTTGGTATGTTGATGAGGTTTCTACTGACGATATGGTTAAGTTATTTAATGAACAAGATAAGACTGTGGCCTATGCTGTTGAGAAGACTCTGGGCATCGTTGCTGCTGCAGTGGAAATGATTGTTAAAAAACTCAGGCTAGGTGGACGACTGTTTTATTTGGGTTCGGGAACGTCTGGAAAAATCAGTGTTTTAGATGCGACTGAATGTCCACCCACTTTTGGGATTGATGATGGTGTGATTATTGGTATCATATCAGGCGGTATTCCTGCTTTATATGGCTGGCACGAAGAAACCGAAGATACGGAAGAAGCAGCTGTGCAAGATTTGAAATCCTACAATTTTTCTGCTGCCGATGTTTTGGTAGCTGTTAGTGCCAGTGGTAATACTCCTTACGTTTTAGCGGCTGCACGTTTTGCTGGTCAACTAGGCGCAACAACCATCGGTTTATGCTGTTCACCCGATGGCTTGCTTGACACGCTAACCGAGTTGTGTATTACTATTGATGTGGGGCCAGAAGTGATTTTAGGCTCCACCCGCCTTAAAGCGGGTACAGCACAGAAAATGGTTCTTAATATGCTATCTTCGGGTGCGATGATTCGAATGGGAAAGGTTTATAAAAATCTCATGGTTGATGTACGGCCCATCAATAATAAATTAAGGCAGCGCGTAAAAGATATGGTTGCTGCGACTACAGGAAAGAAAGAGTCTTTAGTGACGCAAGCGTTAACTGATTCAGCAGGAAATGCCAAAACCGCTATTTTAATGCTAACGTTAGACATTGATGCTGCAACTGCTCAAAAGTTGCTTGAAAAACATCATGGATATTTACGACAAACAATCGAGGATGAACAATGAAAGCAATTGTAAAGGCTCAGATCATAACCACTCAGAAAATTTTGCAAAATTATGCTGTGATTTTTGACGACAAAATTACTCATATCATACCGGAAGAAGCGCTAATCCACTATGATGTGAGTGAGAAAATTAACGCGCAGGGCTTATATTTATCAGCCGGATTCATTGATATTCATGTCCATGGCTGCGCTGGAATTGATACCATGGATGAACGCGCCGATGGAATAACACTACTCAGTGAAAGACTGGCGCAAACCGGAGTAACTGCTTTCTTGCCGACGACCATGACAATGCGATTTGACCAAATGGACAGGACCTTCATTCGTATTCGGACGGCAATGGGAGATGCTCCTGGCGCTCAAGTCCTCGGTTGTCATTTAGAAGGCCCCTTTATTAACAAAAGTTTCAAAGGTGCACAGGATTCGGCATATATTCTTCCACCTGATTTTGGTAAGATTAAAGATTACGTCGATGTGATAAAAATAATTACCATGGCTCCAGAATGGCCCGATAGTGCCGTATTTATTCGTCGTTGCATCGACAAGGGAATGACGGTTGCTCTAGGGCATAGCGCTATTTCTTACGAAGAAGCTATGGCTTCGATTAAGGAGGGGGTTTCCCATATCACTCATATTTTTAATGCCCTCACTCCTTTTCATCATCGGCACCCCGGCGTTGTGGGTGCTGCGGCAGACAGTGATGTGACGTGTGAACTGATTGCTGACAATATTCACGTGCATCCGGCTGCGCAGCGGCTATTACTAAAGATCAAGGGTTTTGATAAAATCATTTTGATTACGGATGCGATGAGAGCGAGTCTGATGAGTGATGGGAAATATGATTTTGGTGGACAAATTGTAATGGTTCAGGATGGGAAGGCCCGACTCGCCAGTGGTGTAATTGCCGGCAGTGTACTTACTTTAAATCAGGCAGTTTTTAATTTCAAACAGACCAGCGGTCTTGATTTGGCAAAAGTGATCTCCATGGTTACCGTTAATCCAGCCAAACGCCTGGGTATTGCTGAACGCAAGGGAAGTATCGCTGTCGGGAAAGATGCCGACATGGTGATTTTTGATGACACTCTGGCGATTCACATGACAATTGTCCGGGGAAAAACGATTTATAGGAGGTGAAGCCATGCGTATCGTTATTGCCAAAAGTTATGAAGATATGAGTGCCAACGCGGCAAGGATGGTAGCAGGTCAGCTTTACTTAAAACCGAACAGTGTTCTGGGGCTGGCCACAGGCAGTACTCCGCTCAACATGTATCAAGAATTGATTAAAATACATCATGAAGTCAGTCTTGATTTTTCCGAAGTGGTAACATTCAATTTAGATGAATATCTGGGCTTGAAACCGGAAGATGAAAACAGCTATCATTTTTACATGTTCCAGAATTTTTTTAAACATATTAATATCCAGAGGAATAACATCTATATCCCGAATGGATTGGCTCAGAATATTCCTGCAGAGTGTCAAGACTATGAGCGTAAAATTCAAGAACAGGGCGGTATTGATTTGCAGGTTCTAGGAATCGGTGTAAACGGACATATTGGCTTTAATGAACCGGACATAAATTTTGAAGCTGTTACGCATAAAGTTAAACTGGATGAGGAAACAATTAATGTAAATGCCCGATTCTTTGCGAATATTGAAGAGGTTCCTCGTTATGCTATCAGTATGGGGATTAAAACAATTATGAATGCAAAAAAAATATTGTTGTTGGCAAACGGTGTAAGTAAGGCTGAAGCTCTTTACCGCACAATCTACAAGGGGATCACTCCCGAGACACCGGCGTCCATTCTGCAACTTCATCCAGATGTTACGATCATAGCGGAAGAGGGGGCAGCAAAATTATTGAGGAGTGCGACACATGATAGAACGAATCTTGGATTTGCATCCGAATGAATTAATTAAACTTAAAGGAATTAATCTCTTGAGTAGTATACGTGCTGCAGCGGGACGGACAATGGTGTGTGAAGTCATTTGTCCAGTTATGCCATTGCTTTATGATGTGACGAATGCTGAACTAGCGGCTAGTATGGGAGCAGATATTATTTTATTGAACTTATATGATGTACTTTCTCCAGCGGTGTTTGGTGTGACACCAGCTGCCGGAGAAAGCGTGATACAGGCCCTACAGCGTTTGGCAGGCCGGGTCATCGGTATTAATTTAGAACCTTTTGATTCTAGCTGTATCTCACAAGCCGATTTCCCGGTAACGGAAGGACGGCGAGCAACGCGGAAAAATGCGAGGCTGGCCTATGAGCAGGGTGTTCAACTGATTACTGTGACAGGAAATCCCAAGACGGGTGTATCCAATGCGAGCATTTGCCAAGCCATCGCTGAAATAAAGGATGAATTAGGTGATGAAGTGGCAATTATTGCTGGAAAAATGCATGCAGCCGGAGTAGAAGGCGAAATGTCTGAATCCATACTAACCGAGAAAGTAGCCGCAGACTTTCTTGCTGCAGGTGCTGATGTAATTTTAGTACCAGCGCCTGGAACGGTTCCAGGGATTACGGTAGAAAAGGTAACAAGGATTAGTGAGTTGGCCCATAAACGAAAGGCATTAATTATGACTACTGTGGGGACTTCCCAGGAGGGGGCCGATCGCCACACAATTTCCACCATTGCCTTGCAGTCGGTAATGGCTGGCGCAGATATTCATCATATGGGGGATTCGGGTTATGTGGGAATTTCCATTCCGGAGAATATCTTAACCTATTCAATGGCGATAAGAGGTAGACGGCATACTTTTAAGCGTATGGCGATGCGTATATAATAGAATAGCAGGTGAAATGGATATGTTCAATTTTTTTAACCAGAAAAAAGATCTTATTTTAGTTGCGCCTATAAAGGGACGGATTATCGATATTGCCGATGTGCCTGATGAAGCTTTTTCGCAAGGAATGGTTGGGGATGGCGTGGCAATTGAGGTCCTGGATAATGTCGTTGTAGCTCCTTGTGATGGTGAGGTCGTGTTTATACCCAAAAGCCTTCACGCCATAGCACTTCAAACGCCTGGCGGGATTGAAATACTGATTCATGTGGGTATAGATACGGTAGAATTAGCGGGAAAAGGGTTTACGGCATTGGTTAAGATCGGCGATAAAGTGAAAACAGGCGATGCCTTATTAACGTTTGACCCGAGTTACATTCAAAGCCAAGGTAAATCACTCCTGAGTCCTGTTGTGCTTACAAATATGGCTCAACGGGTTGGAAAAGTGAACAAATATTATGCTGCGAGCGATGGAATGATTATGAGAGTGACACCTAAATAAAAATTGTAACAAAAAAGCAAGAAGCCACTATGAATTCACGCATAGTGGTTTCTTGCTTTTTTAGGCTGCTTTTTTGTACTTTTTTTTGATCCTCCTTAATAAGTTAGGACTAGAAGGAGTGTGAAATCATTCCGAGGGACGTTATCTAGAGAGTATTTCCTATGTCTAAGGTACAGATAATGATAAGCAAAATGGGGGCTACCAAGAAATCAAACTTGCCGCAGTGGGTGTTACTCTAGCCCAGACAAATGCTAGAGCAGCGTTACTTGCAGCGGCTATTGTTGATCAGGGGGTGTAAGCGGTGGATCAGATCAAGAATCATGCGCTTATTCGTGCGCTGGACAAATTGCTTGATAATGAAAAAATCGATGCAGCTAATCAAGTGGCCGTAGAAAGACTAATGAACGCTCGGCCTGTCCTCGTTGACATTGATTCAGCTCTCAATGTTATCCCAGGCATGACGAAAAAAACTATCCTTCATGCGGGTCCGCCGATTAGCTGGGAGCGAATGGCCGGGCCCATGAAAGGGGCCATTATTGGGGCGCTGTTATATGAAGGGGTGGCGAAAAATCCGAAGGAAGCCGAAAAATTGGTGCTGTCAGGTGCTATTAAGTTTTCCCCCTGCCACGAACATCGGGCAGTAGGCCCGATGGCTGGTATTATTTCTCCATCCATGCCTGTGCAGATTATTGAAAATAAGACGCATGGCAATTTTAGTTATGCCACACTTAATGAAGGATTAGGCAAGGTGCTGCGATTTGGTGCCTATTCGGATGAAGTGATTACACGGTTGCGGTGGATGGAATCAGAACTTGCGCCAGCGTTAAAAGCGGCCATTTTATTATCAGGCGGGATTGATTTAAGAAGTTTGATTGCTCAGGCTCTTCATATGGGCGATGAGTGTCATAATCGGAATAAGGCAGCAACAAGCTTGTTTATTCGCGAAATTGCACCTTACTTAGTGAAGGCTGATTTGCCGCGTGCCATGATTAGTCGCGTGTTGGAATTTATTCACTCCAATGATCATTTTTTTCTCAATCTGTCTATGTCGGCTTGTAAGGCATCTCTTGATGCAGCACAAGGGGTTGCCAATTCTACGATGGTTACAACGCTTTGCCGTAATGGTGTTGATTTTGGCATTCGTGTCAGCGGTTGTCCAGGTAGTATGTGGTTTACGGGTCCTGCACTTTATGTGAAGGGGCTGCTTTTTCCTGGTTTTACTGCAGAAGATGCTAATCCTGATTTGGGTGATAGCGCTATTATAGAGACAAGTGGTATTGGTGGCTTTGCCATGGGGGGGGCTCCGGCCATCGTTCAGTTTATTGGCGGTACTGTGACTGATGCGCTTAATTACACGACAAAGATGTATGAGATTACGATTGCTGAAAATACCCATTATTCTATTCCTAATCTCAATTTCCGCGGCACACCCACAGGCATTGATGTGCGTAAAGTGATTGAAACAGGACTACTGCCGACCATTAATACAGGCATTGCTCATAAAGAGGCCGGTGTGGGTCAAGTCGGTGCTGGAGTGGTGACCCCGCCGTGGGAGTGTTTTGAAACGGCTTTATTGGCGTTAGCTGAGCGTATGAAGTAAGAGGCAGTACTTGTAAGCATAAAACGTTACAGTGACTTTGATTAAAGGAAGTATTTTTCTTATGATCTTACTGTAGGAGGTTTGGCCATGTTAAGCAAGTTCGATTATGTCAGGCCCCAGGTTCTTGAAGAAGCCATAACATATTTGGACCAACATGAAGGTACGAAAATTCTTGCTGGCGGAACGGATCTTATGATTATGCTGCGCCATCATGCACTAATGCCTGAACATATTTTAGATATTAAATCAATTGATGTGTTGAAACGATTGGAATATCATCCCAAGAATGGTTTATTTATTGGAGCAGCCATTACAGTCAATGAAGTAGCTGAATCAAAATTGATTCAGGAAAAGTACCCGGCGTTAGCTCAAGCCGCTCATTCTTTGGCTTCATATCAAATACGAAACAGGGCTACTTTGGTGGGCAATATCTGTAATGCTTCGCCTGGTGCGGATCTCGCAGGTCCTTTGTTAGTTTATGAAGGGCAGGTTCATATTGCGCGCAGTCATTGTATTCGTGTGTTAAACTTGAATGAATTTTTTACGGGTGTAAAAAAGACGGTTTTACAGCCTCAAGAAATGGTAATTGGTATTGGACTTCCTATTGTTGGCGCTTGTGATGTGAGTGTTTATCTCAAACAAGCTCGAATTAAAGGACACGACTTGGTGGGTGTAGCTGCGCGTCTAACGGAGCACAAGAAACTATTCCTTGCCATGTCCGCCGTGGCGCCCACGCCCGTTCGAATGACGCAGCTTGAAAAAATGCTGAATTTGCAACCTTTGACAGTGAAGCGTGCAAATTGGGCGGGGGAAGCCGTGCGTACCTTTATTAAACCGATTTCAGATGTGCGTTCTTCTGATGAATACCGTACGCATATCGCCGGTGTGTTAGTCAAGCGTGCTCTCACTCAGTTGCTAGCCGAGAGAAGTGAAGAGATGAGAGAAAAAGCGCGTATTCCTTTGCACGTTACTGTCAATGGCGAACAGGTAGATCGTTTGATTGATCCAACGATGACATTACTGCATTTTTTGCGGAAAGAATTAAATCTTTTTGGTACCAAAGAAGACTGTGGTGAAGGTGAATGCGGAGCATGCACTGTTATTATGAATGGTGTCGCTGTGAGTTCCTGTATTGTCTTGGCAGTTGAGGCCAATGGGGCAAATATTACCACTGTTGAGGGCTTGGGACAGGCAGGTAAAATATCGATACTTCAGCAAGAATTTATTCAACATGATGCGCTGCAATGCGGTTTTTGTTGCACGGGGTATACGTCCAGTGTTGCCGCCATTTTATCGGCAGACAAGCGTGATGACTCTTGATATGCTGAAGATCGCGTTGAAAGTGGCTCAGCAAACAGTGTAAAGCCAGCCTCAACCTTTGTATCATACTGGTTGAAGACCCTTTTCCGAAAAATCACCTGCCAAATTCAGTGGAAATTTAGCAGGTGATTTTTTTATGAGTGTCCTTAAATATGAATTGCCAAGGTGGTACTTTTTTTCGGCGATTTAACTACTTTAATTCCCATAATAACTCACCCCTATTATTAAAATATGCCTGTAATTTGTTTTTGTTACGGGATTAAGGTTTTAATATTCTATTTAGCCTGCTAGTAACATTGAACATTGTACGGAATATACTGATGTAAGAGAAATGGTTTCATTCTAGAGTAGCGATATACCTAAGATAGGTGTATTTTCGGGTGGGCATTAGCTATATTTTGGCATGATCGTACTCATCTGAGTTCATTATAAGATTCTCGCGACTTCTATCATGACATGGGGGGCGAATATAATATGTTAAATCAAGATATTGCTGAGCCTAATACTTTACAGCAAGAATTAATCAAAATACGTGAATATATAAAAAAATTTGATGTTGTTGATGCTCTGTCTATGCCTAAAGTAAGTATTATTATTCCTACTTATAATAGACAAGAAATGTTAAAAGACGCAGTAGAAAGTGCAATGGCACAGGATTATCCTAATTTAGAGATTATTGTGACTGATAATGCTTCTATAGATGGTACGGATGACATGATGAAAAGCTATGTAAAGGATGATAGGATTATCTATTTTCGTCATGATAAAAATATGGGGCCTGTTTTTAATGGTCGGAATGCTTGTATTAATATTGCTACGGGAAAATATGCACTACTATTATGTGATGATGATTATTTACTTGACTCTAGTTATATCAGTAAAGCTATAAATTTAATTTTAGAAAATCAAAGCATTGTTTTAGTACATGCTAATTGTAAGTGGTTGAATTTAAGCAATGGTTCTGTTCAAGTTACTAATTATAAAGAGGCTCGATTTATTAAAGGCAATGAGTATTTTTTATATTACGAAACAGCAGAACAATATCCTCATATTGTTGGTTTGGTAACGGCATTATTTGATAGAGAAAAGGCGATTCATACTATGGCGTATGTTGACGAAGGGGCTGTAGGAGGTGACATGGTATTATATTTAGAATTAATGCTATTGGGAAATGTTGGAATTTTAGGGAGCTGTGCTGGTTTTTATCGGTTTCATGATGGAAGTTGCTCCAGTCATTTAGAAAATTATGTGCAGATGGATAGTACAATAATTTTATTAGAAAAATTAAAAAAAATGGCTTTAGAGAAACAATTTAATCCACAACTATTGGAGCAATGGATAAATTTTCGAGTTTTTACTTATGTCCGATGGTTTGTCGTATCTTGTTATAATCAGGGACAGCATCAGGCGGGGGAATGTCTATTAGAAAGAATTAAAGAGCAATATCCTGCTATTTATCAAGCAGTGAAACGGAGTTTAAATATGTAATTTATTGAGAGGTGAGATGTTGTGAAGGTCGTTATTTTAGCAGGCGGCTTTGGTACTCGGATTAGTGAAGAATCTCATCTAAAACCGAAACCAATGATTGAAATCGGTGGACGGCCGATTTTATGGCATATTATGAAGATATATTCTTATTACGGACATAATGATTTTATTATTTGTCTTGGGTATAAGGGATATTGCATCAAAGAATATTTTGCTCATTATTTTCTGCATGAATCGGATATAACTTTTGATTTTGGTCATGACAATCAACAGGTGATTCATCACCGACATGCCGAACCGTGGAAGGTTACGCTTGTTGATACAGGAATAAATACTATGACAGGTGGTAGAGTAAAACGCGTGCAATCCTATGTGGGCAATGAGACTTTTATGCTGACTTATGGTGATGGAGTTAGTAATGTTAATATTGAAAAATTGATAGAGATGCATCAAAAATACGGAAAACTAGCTACTGTTACTTCTATTCAGCCAGCTGGCCGGTTTGGCGCTTTGAAGTTGTCTTCTGATAATTTTGTAAAAGGGTTTCAGGAAAAGCCCCAAGGCGATGGCGGGTGGAGTAATGGTGGATTTTTTGTATTGGAACCTGAAGTGTTTAACTATATTAAAGGAGACGCGACTAGTTTTGAAGGGGAGCCGTTAGAACGGTTGGCATGTGAAAATGAACTTATAGCTTATAAGCATGATGGCTTTTGGCACCCGATGGATACAATGCGGGATAGGGAGGCGTTAGAAGAGATGTGGAATTCGCAACAGGCGCTATGGAAATTATGGAAGTAGGAAAGATGAATAGTATAGAATTTTGGAACAAAAGAAAAGTTTTTCTTACTGGACATACCGGTTTTAAGGGAGCATGGTTTTGTCTATGGTTGCACAGCTTGGGGGCAGAAGTAACTGGATATGCTCTAAATCCGCCAACTAAGCCTAGTTTATTTGCTGTCTGTAATATTGATCATTTAATTACATCTTGTATAGGTGATATTCGTGATAGAGAAAGATTGATTGTTGCGATGAAGAGAGCTGAACCTGAGATTGTGATTCATATGGCTGCGCAGCCACTCGTTCGTGAGTCTTATAAAAATCCGACGGAAACTTATGAAATTAATGTAATGGGAACGGTTAATTTATTTGAAGCCGTTCGTCAATGCAAAAATGTTAAAGCCGTTATTAATGTAACTACAGATAAGTGCTATGAAAATAAAGAATGGATTTGGGGGTATCGGGAAAATGATCCATTAGGCGGTTATGATCCCTATTCAAGCAGCAAAGCATGCTCTGAGCTGGTTACAGCAGCGTATTGCAGTTCTTATTTTAATCCGCTAAATTATATTCAACATGGAGTAGCGATTGCATCGGCGCGGGTCGGCAATGTTATTGGCGGCGGCGATTGGGCCGCAGATCGGTTAGTTCCTGATTGTATCAAAGCTCTTTTGCAGAATGAGAAGATTAGGATCCGTAATCCTAATTCCATTCGCCCTTGGCAGCATGTGTTAGAGCCCCTTCTTGGATACTTACTGTTAGCGCAAAGGTTATATGAGAATGGAGTTATGTTTGGCGAAGGCTGGAATTTTGGTCCTAATGACAGTGATGCCAAACCAGTAGAATGGATGGTAAAAAGAATGTGCGAAGAATGGGGAATTGATGCAGGCTATGAAATCGACAAAGGTACTCAGCTTCATGAAGCCCATTATTTAAAGCTTGACTGTTCAAAAGCAAAAATGAGACTCGGGTGGCGTCCAAATTGGAATTTGGAGCAGGCACTAGTAAAAATTGTTGAGTGGGTTCATGCTTATCAAGCAAAGGATGACATGCGTGGAATTTGCATAAAACAAATTTCAGAATATATGAAATCGTTATAGTGGGGTATAGCAATGAGGGATGAAATAGAATTAGAAAAAAAACTAAGACAACAGGCTATTGAAGCCGCTGTCAAGCATTATAAAGTAAAACATAAAAAAGAAAATGACTTTAAGCCAGGCGATCGTATTTCTTATGGTGGTCGTGTTTTTGATGAACAAGAAATTATAAACTTAATCGATGCTTCCTTGGATTTTTGGCTAACTACAGGTAAGTATGCCGAAAAGTTTGAGAAAGATTTTGCTGAATTTTTAGGGGTGAAGCACTGCTCTTTAACTAATTCTGGTTCATCAGCTAATCTTTTGGCGTTTATGGCACTAACCTCTCACAAATTGGGTGAACGCAGAGTCAAGAAAGGTGATGAAGTTATCACAGTGGCAGCGGCCTTCCCGACAACTGTCGCACCTATTATTCAATATGGGGCTATTCCTGTATTTGTGGATGTGACATTACCTTCATATAATATTGATATTACACAATTGGAGGCTGCCATATCTGATAAAACCAAAGCAGTTATGCTTGCACATACTCTAGGTAATGCTTTTGATTTACAGGCAGTGAAAGAATTTTGTGATAAGCATAAGCTATGGTTAGTTGAAGATAATTGTGATGCACTAGGAACAAAATATTTTTACAACGGTGAGTGGAAGTATACGGGGACAATTGGTCATATAGGTACCTCTAGCTTTTATCCACCACACCATATGACTATGGGGGAAGGCGGAGCGGTATATACAAATGATGCGCAGTTAAAGCGATTGGTTGAATCATTTCGTGATTGGGGACGGGATTGCTGGTGTCCATCCGGGCATGATGATACATGCAAACATCGATTTAATCAACAGTTTGGTGATTTGCCGGTAGGGTATGACCATAAATATGTTTATTCTCATTTTGGCTATAATTTGAAGGTTACTGATATGCAAGCGTCTATTGGTTGTGCACAATTAGAAAAATTACTGGCTTTTATTCAAAAACGACAAGCTAATTGGAGTTATTTGCGCAAGAAACTGAATGATTTAAAAGATATTTTTATATTACCTGAACCTAGTGAAAATAGCCAACCGAGCTGGTTTGGCTTTGTGCTAACGGTAAAAGAAGCGAGCGGTATTTGTCGAGAGAGTTTGATCAATTATTTAGAAGAACGAGGCATTCAGACCAGAATGCTATTCGCAGGTAATCTCATTAAACATCCTTGTTTTGATGAGATGAGAAAGGCTGGACAAGGATATCGAGTCGTGGGTGATTTGATTCATACAGATTGTATTATGAAAAATACGTTTTGGATCGGTGTCTACCCCGGTTTGACACAGGATAAATTGTCATATATGGTAAACGAGATTAAAGCGTATTGTAAGAAACATAGTAAATAACGAGGGGTAAAGGAACTTTATTGAACTTAATTTCATATATTCATTGTAGGAAACATAGTAAATAACGAGGGGCTTAAATTATGAAAAGGCGTATGCAAGCAATTCTGGATTAATTTGCTTTAAGATATCTTGAACTAAAATATATTTTTGTTTACGGAGGAATGGCAAAAATGCATAAAGTGTTTTTTATCGCAGAAATAGGAATTAATCATAATGGGGATATGAATCTTGCCAAACAGCTAATTGATGTTGCCTGTCAAGCTGGGTGTGATGCCGTAAAATTTCAAAAACGTACGATTGATAAGGTATATACACCAGAGTTTTTAGCTAGTTCACGTCAAAGTCCCTGGGGAACGACGCAGCGGGAGCAAAAAGAGGGACTTGAATTTAATCAGGAACAATATGAAGAAATAGATCGGTATTGCAGTCAAAAAAAGATTGAATGGTTTGCATCGACTTGGGATGTCGACGCTCAAAAATTTTTGCGGAATTTTAACTTGAAGTACAATAAAATTGCTTCAGCTATGCTCGGAAATTTTGCTTTGCTGGAAGAAGTTGCTTGGGAAAAAAGACATACTTTTATTTCAACTGGGATGAGCACTTATGAAGAGATTGATGCAGCGGTTGCGTTGTTTCAAAAATATCATTGTCCTTACGAAATTCTTCACTGCAATAGTACCTATCCTATGCAGACAGAGGATGCTAACTTACGCTTAATTCCAGAATTGCGTAAAAAGTATCAGTGCGATGTCGGTTTCAGCAGCCATGAAATCGGTTATGTGGCTACATTAGGTGCTGTTGCGTTAGGAGCGGTGACAATTGAACGGCATATTACACTTAATCGGAATATGTATGGTTCCGATCAAAAAGCTTCGATTGAGCCACAAGGTTTATTTTCATTAGTAAAAGATATACGAGCGATGGAACAAGCATTAGGAAATGGAGAAAAAATTCTGGATGAAAAAGAAATGGCGGTTCGGAAAAAACTCCGGGGGTAATGGATGATTATGATTAAACTTTTTTTGATGGATATTGACGGAGTTTTAACTGATGGGAAAATAATAGTCAATTCTACGGGAGAAGAATACAAAACCTTCTGTTTTAAAGACTTTGATGCCTTTAGTGAATTAAAAACAAGAGGTATCGTAGTTGGTGCCATTACGGGTGAAAATACACCGATTACGGAATATATAAAGAAGCGGGTTCCGTGGGATTATTTTTATAGCGGTATTAAAAATAAATTTGCCATTATTAAAGAAATATGTAAAAAAGAACAGGTATTATTTTCTGAAGTAGGCTATATTGGGGATGGAAAATATGATCTTACTCCACTATCCTATGTGGGATTAGCAGTATGTCCGAAAGATGCAATTCCCGAAGCGAAAGAGGTTGCACATGTATGTTTATCCCGAAACGGTGGAGAAGGTTGTATATGGGAACTCATTAACGTGATCGATAAATTTAATGCCAAGAGTCGCCTATAATGGTTGGTTTAGAAAAGAGAAGGTACAGATGATAAAATTATCGGATTATGTAATAAATTTTTTAGAACATAAGGGAGTCAAGACAGTCTTTATGCTTCCAGGTGGCGGTTGCATGCATTTAGTCGATTCGCTGGGGAAAAACGAAAGAATCGAGTATATATGCTGTCTTCATGAACAAGCAGCTGCTATTGCGGCTGAGGCATATAGTCAGCATACGAATCATATAGGTGTAGGTCTTGTTACGACGGGACCAGGCGGAACGAATACTATTACAGGCGTTACGGCAGCATGGATTGACTCCACTCCCTGTCTGTTCATTTCAGGTCAGGTGAAACGCTCGGATTTGATAAATGATACGGGTGTCCGTCAAATGGGTAACCAGGAAGTCGATATTGTATCTATTGTAAAACCGATTACAAAGTATGCGAAAATGGTGCTTAAGCCAGAGAAAATACGTTATCATCTAGAAAAGGCTTATTATTATGCGATGCAGGGAAGAAGAGGGCCTGTCTGGATTGATATTCCGCTAGATGTGCAAGCAGCTATGATTGATGAAACTTCCTTAGTTGGATTTACACCGGATTTTGAAGAGAGAAATAAAGATTTGTCTGAATCAGTCGAAAAGTTCATCGAGTTAATTAATCAGGCAAAAAGACCCGTTGTTATTGTAGGAAATGGAGTAAAGCTAGCTCATGCGGAGCCGCTATGCTTAGATTTCATAGAAAGAGCAAATATTCCGATGCTGTTGACTTGGAAAACTATTGACTTAGTTGACGAAAACTATCCGCTTCAATTTGGCTGTCCAGGGACCCTGGGACATCGAGGAGCTAATTTTATTCTGCAGAATGCCGATTTATTGATTGTGCTTGGCAGTCGACTGGATTCTAGTTTAACGGCTTTCAATCATACGAATTTTGCGCCGAAAGCAAAAAAAGTAATGGTCGATATTGATCGTACAGAAATAGACAAGATGCAGTTTCCTGTTGAGTTGTCTATTGTAGCTGATATAAAAGAGTTTCTACAAGATCTTTGTCAGCAAAAAAAACAGATTATTTGTAAAGACCAAGTAGAATGGCTGAACTATTGTAAAAGAATGAAAACTAGTTATCCCGTAGTGCTGCCAAAGTATTATGAGGATAAAGAGTATGTGAACTCTTATGTTTTTATCGATAAATTGTGTAACTTTTTGACTTCGCAAGATGTTATTGTACCAGAAAGCTCCGGTAGTGCTGGAGAAATTACTTATCAGGCCTTTAAAATCAAAAAAGGACAAAAAATGAAAAATGCCGCTGGCCTTGGGGCGATGGGATTTGGTTTGCCCTATGCGATCGGAGCGTGTCTGGCAAATGATAAAAAAAGAACCATTTTAATTAATGGTGATGGAGCCTTTCAGCTTAATATTCAAGAGTTGGCTACATTGGCGGGACATAAATTACCCATAAAAATATTTATTTGGGATAATGGCGGATATGCCAGTATTATGGGAACACAAAGAAAGTTTTTTGAAGGGCATTATGTTGCCAGCAATCAGGAAAGCAAGTTGTATTTGCCGGACCTTAAGAAAGTGGCAGAAGCATATGGTTTGAAAACATTTTGTATTGCGAATCACGGGGAAATGGAAGAAAAAATACAAGCGGTATTAAAGCAGGATGGTCCAGTACTATGCCAAGTAAAAGTTTCACCTATGCAAATGACGGCTCCTAAGGTACAAGCGATGAAATTACCTGATGGAAATATGGTATCAAAACCTCTAGAAGACATGTGGCCGTATCTTGACGAAGCAGAAATTCAATGGAATATGATTACAGGAGAAGAAAAATCACTATGATTAATTATAAAAGTGAGTTAATTCAATTTTTAAAAAATTCCAATTCAACGGAGAAAAGTTACGCACAGAAGATTATTAGTAAATTGAAAGAGTCTAAATATATCTGTATTTTTGGTGCTGGGCAAATGGGACGTTCTTTAGCGTGCTTATTTCGTGAATTGAATATTGATATAAAAGTCGACTTTTTTTGTGACAATGATAAAGAAAAATGGGGGCAAGTTGTTTGCAATGAAATAACTTGTATTTCTCCAACGACGCTTAAATCATATAAAGAGAGTGTTGCCATCATTATTGCTACTAAATATTATGAAGAAATAGTTGAACAACTTAAGAAAGAAGGAATTACTAATTTATATCCTATTGTGACTTTTTTTTATTTTAAAAATAATATTCTTTATGGGAATAATGCTAGTAAAATTGAACTTATTCAGGATAAATTATCTCAGGTGATGGATGCTCTTGCAGATGAACAGTCTCAACGAGTTGCATTGCAGTTAGTTAAAAATTGGTTTGCGGAAAGTCCTGCGCATATAGATTATAAATCTATATGCACAGCAAACCAATATTTTGACGATTCTGTTATAAAACTTGGTGATAAGGAGATATTTGTTGATGCTGGAGCTTATGATGGCGGAACAATATTAGAATTTTTGCAAAAAGTACAGAATAAATTTACTACTATATATAGTTTTGAGTTGGATCGGAAAAATTTTTCGATTTTAGAGGAAACAATGGTTAAAATGGATAGTGCTCTTAAGAGTAAAATTCATATATATAATATAGGTTTATGGGATAAGCGAAAAACAATTAGATATAATGAATTGATTCAGGGTTCTAATATTGAGGACGAAGGTGAGATAGAAGGAAATGTAGATGCTCTAGATAATGTGCTATGCAATAGCAAAGTAACATTAATAAAAATGGATATTGAAGGAGCGGAGCTTAAAGCTCTGCAAGGAGCAGCACAAAGCATAAAAAACTATAAACCAAAAATGGCTATATGTGTGTATCATAATCCAGAAGATTTGTGGGAAATATCGTTATATCTTAAAAGTATTGTTCCAGAGTATAAAATTTATCTTAGACATTATACTACATTTGAATCTGAAACAGTATGCTACGCTGTTATTTAATTACAAGGAGGAGATTTTATGCAGAATAGTAATGTGAATAGAAAGAAAATTGAGCAAGAAAGAAGAGAAAAGCTTAGAATCGAAAAGCCATTAGTATATGAAAAAGTTTTAAAAATAAATGATAAGTATCTGAATGGTGAAAGTGTAGCCATGCTTGATATTTCATATGATTATATATGTAATTTCAAGTGTGAGCATTGTTGTAATAATAGTTTCCAAGTAAAAGACAGGAGCCTAACAATTGATGATTTGCGGAATATTTCTGAACAAGCTGATCAACTTGGTTTATTTCAATTTACTCTTACAGGTGGAGAACCACTTTTATTTAAAGATTTAGATAATATAATTCAAGCACTAAATCCAGAAAAATTTCACATATCTGTAAATACGAATGGATACTTACTTACTTATAATATGGCTAAACATCTAAAGGAAATAGGTGTGGATAAAGTAAAAATTAGCATTGATAGCTTTCGAAAAGATAAGCATAATCAAATTAGACATAATTCGCAAGCCTATACTCATGCTTTTGAAGCGCTTTTTAATGCTCAAAAAGCAGGATTACATGTAGTAGCACAACATGTAGCAACGAGGCAGAATACGCAAACTCAAGACACAGTTGAATTGGCAAAATTTGCACAGAAAAATGATTTTGCTCTTGATGTTTTAATAGCTAAGGCACTTGGCCAATGGGAGGGCAACCATGATGTGCTGATTAATGAAGAGGATGCTGCTTTTTTAAGAGAATTACACAAGGAATATCCAGTAGTGTGGAGAGATGTTTTTCCCGCTTATGGTTTAGAAAAAGGCTGTATCAGTGTAAATTCAATATTAGGAATAACTAAATACGGTGATGTATTACCGTGTCCTTTTATTCATATAGGAATAGGAAATATTTTTGAGGAATCGCTAAAGGATATTATTGATAGAGGACTTAGAATAAAGCATTTTAAAGAATTTAGAACCAAATGTTTATCAGGTGAAGATAGGTGTTTTATTGACACATATATGACAAAATTTTATGGCAAACCATTGCCAATCCATTGGTCGGAAGCTTTTTCTGATGAGGATTTTATTGATGGTATTGCAAAATAGGGGTGTCGAATTGAGTACTGAAAGAGAGTTTACTATAATCAATAGGCAGGGCAGGCAAATACTTAAAGATATTATGCCTTTAAAAAAACCATTATCAATTTTTATTGAACCTACTAATATATGTAATTTTAGATGTGCTCCATGCGTTCATGGAAATGAAAAAACACGTAATGATTTAAAGCCATTCATCAATATGGACATGGAGTTATTCAATAAAATAATAAATAATATAAAAAGCTGGGACGGAAATAAGCTTAAACTTGTACGGCTTGCAGCATTGGGGGAGCCTTTGCTGCATCCTAATTTTCTAAATATGGTCCGAATTACTAAAGAAGCAGATATTGCTGAACGGGTTGATACCTTTACTAATGCATCACTACTTGATAAAAATACATGCGAAAAACTAGTTGATTATGGATTAGATTACATTCGAGTTTCTATTTATTCGGTTATACAGAATAAACATAATGAGATAACAAGGACCAATATTGATATACAAAAGATACGCCAAAATGTGGCTAATTTGCGCAGAATTCGAGATGAAAAAGGATCTAGAAAACCGTATATTCTAGTAAAAATGTTTGATACTTATAGTGAAGAAAATGATATTTTTATAAATATGTATAAAGATATTGCTGATAAGGTTGAATTTGAAAAAGTTAATAATGCCACGAAATACAGTGGACTTGATTTAATTAAAGCATATTATAATGATGAGACTAAAGAAGAAGCTACGAAAGAAGATCTTCAAAGTCATTTGAATCAACACATTGCTTGTCCAAAACCATTTATGTCATTAGTTATAAACAGTAATGGCGATGTGCTTATTTGTACTCATGATGCACCAAAAGCAACTAAAATTGCTAGTGTCAAAGATAAGAGTTTGGCAGAAATATGGAAAAGTAATGAGCTGTTTGAATTTAGAAAAATGCATTTAGAAGGGAATAAGCATTTAAATTATATATGTAAAAACTGTGATTGGTATAAATTATTTCCCATGGAAGATAATGTTGATGGTTTTCCTATTGAAAAATTGAAAAGTTAAGTGATGAAACTACTTGAAAATATTTATATGCTTAATGCAATATGGTTTTAACTGGGAATAAAAGAGTGAATGAATCGGTGCTAACAGATATTAAGAAAGAGGTCGGGGGGGGGATTTTAGTTTATGCAAGCAAAAGTGGCACCTAAATTTTCTATGA
This sequence comes from Pelorhabdus rhamnosifermentans, assembly GCF_018835585.1. NCBI lineage: Bacteria > Bacillati > Bacillota > Negativicutes > Selenomonadales > Sporomusaceae > Pelorhabdus > Pelorhabdus rhamnosifermentans. The sequence goes on along the minus strand of NZ_JAHGVE010000025.1, from coordinate 12,343 downwards.
AAAGCCGTGCAAAATTGGAAGCAATTATTCCATTGCGGACACCTTTTTTAGTATATGTAGATCCTGCAAGTGTATGTAATTTTCAATGCGAATTTTGTGCAAGCGGAGATCGTGAAGCTATTCGTAAAAATGGACACGGACGGGGTATTATGGATTATGAACTGTTTAAAAAAATTGTAGATGATATGTCTGCATTTAAAGATAAAATTAAAGTTATTAGATTATTTAAAGAAGGAGAACCATTGATGAATCCTAGGCTGCCTGAAATGATCAGGTATGCTAAAAAAAGTGGTATATTTGAAAGTATTGATTTTACGACAAATGGTTCCTTACTTAATCCACAAAAGAATTTAGAGATCATTGAAGCGGGTTTGGATAGTATTACGATTTCTGTTGAAGCTATGTCATCAGATAAATATCTAATGATTGCCAAAGCAAATATTAATTTTGATGAATATGTTGCGAATATAAAACATTTTTATAATAATAAGAAAAAGTGTATAATCTATATTAAAATTTTAAAAAATTATTTAGATGATGGGGAAGAAGATTTATTTTATAAAACATTTAGTAATATTGCTGATCAAGTTTTTGTTGAAAGAATAGTTCCTAATTGGCCGGAGTATGATATGAGTAAATTCAATAAAAATTTTGATTTGAATCTTTATGGAAAAGAAATTGTTAAGAAAGAAGTTTGTCCTCATATTTTTTATTCTTTAGCAATAAATGTTACTGGAAGTGTAAGCGCATGCTGCACGGATTGGCAACAAAACTTAATTGTTGGAGATATAAACAAGGAAACATTGAATGATATTTGGCATGGTAAGGCATTATATGAACTTCGAAAACTGCATTTACAGAAAAAGAAACAACAGCATAAGACCTGTCGGAGTTGTGGGGCAATTGATTATTGTGCGCCGGATAACATTGATTATTTTGCTGAAGAGTTACTTAAAAAATTAGCTGATTGTGGAAGAAAAAACATTTAAAAATAAGCTATTCTTCTAAATTGTACTAAAATTCCTAAAATTTGGATTGCAGATAAAACGTGACAACAATAAAAAAACAGCTCATAAAGCTAACCTTAGTGTAGAATGAAGTTACTACACAACATTCGACGGAGGTATCCTAAGAGCTAGCAACATCTTGGCATGCTTGGTGTGCACGTATACAAGCATTTCATAATCTTGGTTATTCAACTTGACAAATTGCGTTTATAATAAAAAAATTGCTGATGTGATTGAAGAAAAGCTATGTTTAACATGGTCACCCGAGAAAATTGCGCAAACGGCTCTCCACGCAAAAGTCAGTTTTAAAACCATTTATAACTGATTTTTCCCTAGGAGAAGGTACTACGACACAAAGAAAGTCGCAGTCGTCCGCCAGAAAAGCGTGGCAAGTTCACAATAGGTCTATTGATAGCTGATCTACTCGAAGAGATGAAAGAACGACAGATATTTGGGCATTGGGAACTTGATTCTATGGTTTGAGCCGTGGAAAAAGCAAAGGTTGTTTTGCTACATTTGTAGAACGAAAAAGTCCTGCCCTCTATACAGCTCTAAAAATGCATGACCGATCTTCCCATAGCACAGGCAAAAAGCGATTGAAATATCTCTGCAGCACGCTTATTGGTCGCTTAGATGCCGCAACCGGTGAGATCGTTCCTACCGATGGTCGAGGGCACAAGAAAACTGAGCCTGCTGTACAGCCCAAACAAGGTCCGATTCCAATTTCCCATACGGATCGCCGCTTTTTCGGCGCTACTTACCTTTTCGACAGAATCAGCGAAAAGATTGGTGTCACCGCTGACCTAAAACAATGCTTTCCTAAGGACTATAAGAAGATTTTGTCGATTGTTTATTACTTGATCTTTGAAGATGCGAATCTATTATGCCGTTTCGGCAGATGGTCACGAATACATCGTCATCCGTTTTCTACAGATATTACTTCACAACGCAGTTCAGAACTTTTTGCTTCGGTTACGGAGGAAGCAAAAAGCCAGTTCTTCTGTTTGCAGGGAAAACGACGTGTCGAGAAAGAGTTTTGGGCATATGACTCGACCTCTATTTCCAGTTATTCCGAGCACCTCCAGCAAGTCCGTTATGGAAAGAATAAGGATTATGACCCTCTTCATCAAATCAATTTGGCTTTGCTGTTTGGTAAGAAATCCAATCTGCCATTCTATTATCGCAAGCTGGCCGGAAATATTCCGAATGTAAAAACCGTTCGTGAATTAGTAAAAGAGTTGAATATCCTTGGATATGAACGAATCAAATTAGTTATGGATCGCGGCTTTTACAGTGCTGGAAATATAAATGAGCTCTTTAAGAATCATTACAAATTTATTGTTTCTGCCAGCACAGCACTTTCCTATGCAAAAGCGGCTATTAAGAAACAGGGCACTTTGATGAGGTCCTGGCAGAATTACAGCGAAAAATATGAGCTGTACTATTACAGTGAAAGCATTGCCTGGGATTATACGCAAGAACGGCTATACAAGGGGGATGCTATTAAGGGCAGCAAAAGAATGTATCTACATTTCTATTACAATCCGGAAAAGGCTATCGAAGATGGGAAGAACTTTAATCGATACATGTCAAAGCTGCAAAATGAACTTTTAACTGGGAAGCATTTTTCAGAGCATGAAGCTGCTTATAAGAAGTACTTTGAAACAAAGGAAACGCCTATACGCGGCATCCAAATCGCGCCAAGGCAGGGAGCTATGGATGAAGCGCGCAGCAGATGTGGTTGTTTTCTTCTCTTAAGCAATGAAGTAAAGGATGCTATTCCAACATTAGAACTTTACCGAAACCGTGATGTCGTAGAAAAAGCATTCGGTAATCTTAAAGAGCGGTTGAATGGTCGGCGCACACTGGTATCTTCAAATCAAAGCCCGGAAGGAAAACTATTTGTAGAATTTATTGCACTCATTTATCTTTCTTACATCAAAAAGAAGATGGAAGAAAAAGATTTGTTTAAAAAATATACCTTGCAGTCTCTACTGGATGAATTAGATGTTATTGAATGTTATGAAGAGCCTGGGAAAGCCGTTATTGTTGGTGAAATACTACGCAAGCAGGTTCAAATTTATGAAGATCTTGGTGTGGGTGCGCCTGTTGATGAAACCTCGTTAGATTAATCCGGGAATGCAGGTTAAAAGCTTTTAAAACAGCAACGACAGATCGGGGAAGTTGGGGATTGACATGTATTTTGCAGATTCTTACTGTTCTTGGCAGCGAGGGAGCAATGAAAATTTCGATGGATTGCTCAGAGAGTTTTATCCCAAGAAGACCGATCTTTCTTTAGTAAGCGAAACGGAACTTATTTACAATCTGTTTTTGATAAATTTAAGTACACGAAAATGCCTAGGCTGGAAATTTTCTATTGAAGTCTTTTTACACGAAGTGTCGTACTTGACTTGACAATTCGCCAAATTAAAAAACATAAAGAAAAAGGATATTTTTGTGTAGGAGGAATTTTATGCAAGCAAAAATGGTTTCTCAAAATAGAACTAAATTGGAAAGTATTATTCCGTTACAAGAGCCATTTGTGGTATATATAAATCCTGCTAATATATGCAATTTTCAATGTGAATTCTGTACAAGTGGAGATCATGAACTTATACGTAAAACTGGTCGGAAACAAGGAATAATGGATTTTAATTTATTTAAAAAACTAATTAATGATATGTGTATGTTTAAAAATAGAATTAAAATTATTAGAATGCACAAAGATGGCGAACCTTTATTAAATCCTCAGCTGCCTGAAATGATAAAGTATGCAAAACAAAGTGGTGTGACTGAGAAAGTTGAATTTACAACAAATGGTTCTTTACTTAATCCTCAGTTAAATTTGGCACTCATTGCAGCTAAACTAGATAAAATTCATATTTCTGTAGAAGCGATGTCAGTAGAAAAATATAGAGCAATTACCAAAACTAATATTGATTTTGGTACATTTGTTGAAAATATACGACATTTTTATAAAAATAGAAAACAGTGTATTGTTTCTATTAAAATAATGAGTAATTATTTGGAGAATGGTGAAGAAGCACTTTTTTATCAAATCTTTGGAGAAATTGCTGATGAAATTTCTGTAGAAAGAATAGTTCCTTGCTGGCCGGAGTATGACATAAGTAAAATTGGTGGTGAACTTACTACTGGCATATATGGACAGCAAATTGAAAAAAAAGAAGTCTGTCCTCATATTTTTTATTCTGCGGCGGTTAATATAGATGGAAGTGTGAGTGCCTGTTGTGCGGATTGGAAATATAAATTGATTGTTGGAGATATTACTCAAGAATCATTTTGTGATATCTGGAATGGGCAAGCATTTCGCGAACTTAGACGTATTCATTTAATGAAAAAGCGAAAAAATAATAATATATGTTGTACTTGTAATAATCTTAATTATGTTCCCTTAGATAATATAGATGATTTTGCTGAAGACTTATTAAAAAAGATATAATTATATCAAGTTGCTGTGGAGTGTTTTTATGAAAATTTCTTTATCTACGAGCGAATTAAAAGAATTTATTGGTCGACAATTAGAAGCGTTTTTCCCTGATAAGTATTTGTTTAGAGGTAAGGATATTGATACTTCAATGAATTTGGCGCTAGAAAGGGTAGAATATTGCTTTAAACATGTAGCGTATAATACTTATCATGTTGATAGTGAGACCTATTTTTCACACTTGAATTCTGATCAGTACAGTCAGTTTCTTTATTTCTTTTCTAATAGTTTATGGACAAATTCTCAAAATAAACCTATATGTGATAAATTAATATTGCTAAATAAGATGTTGAATGGAATGTTTGTAACTTATAAATGTTGTCTGCCTGCTATTTTTTTATTTATCCATCCAGTGGGAACAGTAATTGGAAATGCTATTTATGATAATTACCTTGTATTTGAGAGTAATGTTACAATAAACACAACAAAGGACGGTATTAACACACCGAAAATAGGAAAAGGGGTATTCTTTTCAACAGGTGCAACGATTATTGGGGATAAGATTATTGGGGATAGGTCTTCCATTGGTGCTAGAACCTTAATTTTTAATAAAGAAGTCCCTCAAGATTCTATTGCTTTGACACGTGAAGATGGTTCACTTAATATTATCAAAAGGAAAAAGCCTTGTATGGCTCAATTTTTTTTCAATGTACCAATATAGGGTATACACCAATTGAATATATTTTAAAAATCCTGAATTTTTCTAACGTGATTTATGTTTCTGCTGTTAATCTGGCAATAATATCATTAAGCTTTGTTGAATGGCATTGTGTGTGGGCAATGCCTGCAGTTCCTCTGTGAATATAGATTGATTATATATAGGTAACGTGTTTAGCACTGATCAAACAAATCTGAATAATTAATCTTAGTTTTCAAAGAGCATTCGAGTTGAAAGAAAAGTTCCTTTGCCTAAATTATACAAGGAGAATCTTTTTGATGAAAGTCTTAATTACTGGTGCAGGTGGCTTCGTAGGACGCAATTTAGAGGAATATTTTTCTGGAAAGCATGAAATTTTTGCAGCTACTCATGCAGATTTAGATCTATTAGATGATAGTGCCGTAAAAAATTATATCGAAGAAAATCAAATTGAATTTATTATTCATTGTGCGTCTTACGGTGGTTCCCGCAAGAGTAATTATGATGAGAAAAATGATAATGTAGTAGAGCAAAATTTACGAATGTTTTTTAACTTGGAACGTTGTTTAACTCCTAATATGCGAATGGTTTATTTGGGAAGCGGTGCAGAGTATGATCGGTTGCATTGGTCGCATAAAATGAGCGAAGAGTATTTTGATACTTATGTACCTGCTGACAGTTATGGTTATGCAAAATATTTGATATCAAAATATATAGAGCAGACGGATAATATTGTATGTTTACGGATATTTGGTTTATTTGGGAAATATGAAGATTATCGTTTTAAATTCATTTCCAATGCCATTGTAAAAAATCTATTAAAAATGCCGATTACTATTAATCAAAATGTTGTATTTGATTATTTATATATAGGTGATTTTGTAAAACTTGTCAAGTATATGATAGGGAATAAACCAAAAGAAAAGCATTATAATATTACTCCGACTCAATCTATTGATCTTGTAACAATAGCTGAGATTATTAACGAAATTAGCGATTTTAAAAGCAAAATAATTGTTTTATATGAAGGAATGAACAGGGAATATAGTGGGGATAATAATAAATTATTATCTGAAGTGGGAAATTTCCAATTTACAGAGTATGTCAAATCGATAGAAGAATTATATCAATATTATAGTAGCATTTTTGATACACTAGACGTCGAAATAATAAAGAATGATCTATTTATTTCTAAATGCTTAAAACGTTGAATGGTTTTACAATATATCTAATGTCCCGTTGTCTCAAGTTTTAAGTGGTTAATGAGTGCTTAGGTAAACCATAATTTATTATTTTGTTAGTAAATAAGGTAATGATGCACGGTTTGCAGATGAAAGATAACTCGTCTATGTAAATATTTAGCAGGAACATTGATCGTTGCTAGAACATAATAATAATAGAAGATTTTTTTTACACGCACTCAAGTAAGAAAAGTATTAGACTTTTTTTAAATGGTTTAGTGTTGGTCTATGATATTTTTATGGGAGATAATTTGACATGAAAAAAGTTATCATGAGCTCCTATTACTCAGGAGGTAACATATTTTCAGATAATCCTGATTTGGAACGGGGGGCAAATATTAACGAAGTACGAGAACAGTTATTAGCCAAAGGCTATGAAATTAAGGCACAAGGTACCTGTGATCCTCATGAAGCACATGCAATTTTTTTTCTTGAAGGAATTCCATATGAAGGCGGACCTAATTACGAATTTTTTAAGCAATGCGTGGAGCAGGGGTTAGTCAACAAGATGCGGTTGTTTTTAATAGAAGCACCGATAGTGACGCCACATTCTTGGAATTTAGAGTTTCATAAATACTTTGTTAAAATCTATACATGGAATGATGATTTAATAGATAATAAAAGATATTTCAAAATAAATTACTTCCAAAGCTTATTGAATATACCGGAAAAGATTCCTTTTAATCAGCGTAAATTATGTACGCTGATTTCGGGGAATAAGATGTATTATAGTTCCTTAGAATTATATTCAGAAAGAATAGAGGCTATTCGGGCTTTTGAACGGTTAGGTCCATATGAATTTGATTTATATGGTACCTGTTGGAATCAACCGAGATCGCAAGTACAGCAGTTGTATCCATTTTTAGTACCTAAGTTTCCTAGTTATCGGGGGCCGGTGGAGAAAAAGTTGCCGGTACTTTCTCGATATAAATTTAGTATTTGTTATGAAAATATGATTGGTTTAGATGGATATCGAGGATATATTACTGAAAAAATATTTAATTCACTTATGGCAAGATGCGTTCCTGTATACCTTGGGGCTGTTAATATAACAGATTATGTTCCAGATAATGTTTTTATTGATAGAAGAAAATTTAACTCATATGATGAATTGTATACTTATTTGATTAACATATCGGAAAAACAGTTTGACGAATATCTTCACAATATTGACGTCTATTTAAGTGGAAATACGTTTTATAAACATTTTTCCCAGGATAGCTTTATTAAAATGCTTTTAGAAGACCTGGCGGAATGAAAGTGAAATATTCATTTATCTTCAAATGTATAAAACGATAATTGTTTTGAAAGCGAAATAAAGTGAGGTAGCGTGTTTGGAACATTTATTATCTTTTTTGGGAAGCACAGTAGGGAAAAAAATTATTATCGTAGGGCTTACTAATATAACTGAACAAATTTGTACGATACTTCCATGGAATATTAATTATATTATCGATGTAGAGAAAAAGTCTATTGGGCATACAATCTTAAGTAAGCCTATTTTTCCGCCGGAAATATTGCAGCAAGAAAATCCAGCTAACATAGTACTTATTGTTGCGGGTTATTATAATCTGTTCATTGAACAATGGTTTGTTGCCTTAGGGTTACAAAGAAATGTTAATTATTATTTTGCTCCTAATTTATTAGAATGGTTTTCATATACAAATAATGTGGGGAGTGAGAAGCTTTTAAATATTGTCAGAATGGATGGCGGCTTGGGAAGCCAAATGACACAGTATGCGATTGGCCTTCTGTTAAAGGAGAAACTGGATGTACAAGTAAAATATGATTTGTCATGGTTTTCTATTGGTGGAAAAGATATTAATGGAAAAGAAAACAGGAATTTTTGCTTAACTGATATTTTTGATATGAAAGACTTTGAAGCAGCTGATGAATCTGAAATAAAGCAATATAAAGCTTTTTATTATTATAATCATAGTAAATATTGCTTATATGATGAAAGCCTTGTGAATGTACGATGCAATCGATATATTGATGGCTATTTTGGGAATTACAAATACCTTGTGCCTATAATGGAATTATTAAAGGAAAAATTCCGTTTTAACTTACCTCTCTCAGGGAAAAATCTGAGTTTTCTAAAAAAAATAAAAGATACCGAAGTTCCTGTTGCTATACATGTACGCAGAGGTGACTACGTTGGAAGCATGTTTGATATTTTGAATGAAGATTATTATCAGCGAGCGGTTCAGTTTTTGTTAAGTAAGTTAGCTGCTAAACAGATTCATTTTTTTGCTTTTTCAAATGATGTGCAATGGGTAAAAGACAATATCCATCTAGAACAACCTGTAACTTATGTAGACTGCAATGATAATGATAATGGGGCATTTGATATGCATTTAATGTCTCAGTGCAAGCATTTTATTATTGCAAACAGTGGATTTAGCAGTTGGGCGGCAATTTTGGGAAATGCTCAGAATAAGATAGTGATTGCACCTAATAGAAGTTTTGATGTTAGTGCAATAGCCAATAATCCTATTTTAGTGGCATCTCTTGAAGGTCATGATGATATAAAAAATAAATTTCCTGACTGGAATTATCTGTCTGTATGATGAAAAGTTAAGAATTTTGGGGAGAAAGCGGTATGAAGAAAGCCTTGATTACAGGCATTACTGGTCAAGATGGGGCATATTTGGCAGAGTTTCTTTTAAATAAAGGCTACGAAGTGCACGGTATAAAAAGAAGAGCTTCACTTTTTAATACGCAAAGAATCGATCATTTATATCAAGACCCCCATGAAGAAAATGCCCGCTTGCAGTTGCATTATGGCGATATGACGGATTCTACGAATTTAATTCGCATTATACAGGATGTGCAGCCTGATGAAATCTATAATTTAGCAGCACAGAGTCATGTACAGGTATCTTTTGAAACGCCGGAATATACGGCGAATTCCGATGCTTTAGGTACATTGAGATTGTTGGATGCAATACGAATATTAGGATTAGCGCAAAAAGCACGGTTTTATCAGGCATCAACAAGTGAACTGTATGGTTTATTGCAAGAGACACCGCAGAGAGAAACAACCCCTTTTTATCCGCGAAGCCCTTACGCAGTGGCTAAGTTGTACGGATATTGGATTACTGTCAACTATCGGGAAGCATATGAAATGTTTGCTTGCAATGGTATATTATTTAATCATGAATCTCCTTTGCGCGGCGAAACTTTTGTCACACGTAAGATTACAATGGCTGTAGCGCAAATTAAACTTGGAATACAAAAAAAACTCTACCTGGGAAACTTAAACGCCAAAAGAGATTGGGGATTTGCGAAAGACTATGTGGAAGCCATGTGGCTTATGTTACAGCAAGATAACCCAGAAGATTTTGTGATTGCCAGCGGACAGACTCATTCGGTGCGCGAATTTGTAGAACTTGCATTTAAAGAAGTGGGGATTACCATTGAATGGCAAGGAAGCGGTGTTCAAGAAAAAGGCATTGACCATACCAATGGTCAGATTATTGTAGAAGTAGACTCACGCTATTTCCGGCCGACTGAGGTGGAGTTTTTATTGGGTGATGCTGCCAAAGCCAGAAGAAAATTAGGCTGGCAACCTAAAACTTCTTTGCCTGAATTGGTAGCCATGATGGTACAAGAAGATTTTAAGAATGCACAGCGCGATTTATTATGTAAGCAAAATGGTTTTTCCACTTACTAGATGGAAAAGCCATTTTCTTTAGAAAAGAGGAAAGAAATCATGCGTATATTACTAACAGGCGGTTCGGGGATGGTAGGAAAAAATTTTTTTGAGCATCCTCAAACGTCAGCTTTTGAAGTTCTATCACCGACGCGTGGAAAACTGAATTTATTTGATTATATAGCGGTAGAAAATTATATTCATAAGGTAAATCCGGATATAATTATTCATGCTGCCGGTAAGGTCGGGGGGATTGAGGCCAATATTAGCAGCCCAGTAGCTTTTTTAGTAGAAAACCTGGATATGGGGCGGAATATTGTTATGGCTGCTAGGAATGTGGGTGTTACCAAATTGCTCAACCTGGGAAGTTCTTGTATGTATCCGCATGAAGCGATTAATCCGCTAAAAGAAGAGAATATTTTACGGGGAGAATTAGAACCGACTAATGAAGGATATGCCTTGGCCAAAATAATGACTACTCGCTTATGTGAATATATTTCACGTGAAAATCCGCGATATCAATATAAAACATTGGTTCCGTGCAATTTATATGGACGTTGGGATAAGTTTGACCCGCAATATGGACATCTGATTCCAGCCGTCATTCATAAATTGCATCAAGCCAAAAAAATCGGTAAAAAAGAAGTAACAATTTGGGGTGACGGGACTGCAAAAAGGGAATTTATGAATGCTGCAGACTTCGCCGATGCCTTGGTATATGCGGTAAACAATTTTGAAAGTCTATCACCTGTGATGAATATCGGTCTTGGCTATGATTATAGTATTAATGAGTATTATCAATTTATCGCCAATACAGTTGGATATAATGGGACATTTATTCATGATATAAGTAAGCCTGCCGGAATGAAACAAAAATTAGTGGACATTTCAAAACAAAGAGCCTGGAAGTGGCAGGCGAACATGGAAATTCAAGAGGGGATTGCCAAAACATATGCATTTTATTTAGAAAGGTTTGAATAATGATGCAGAAAAAAATGGGTGTAGGTTATGCTTATGTAGGTGAGCTAGAAAAAAAGTATGTCAATATGGCACTTGATGCAGGCCGATTATCACAAGGTGAATTTGTATATAAGTTTGAAAAAAAATTTGCGGAATTACACCAACAAAAATATGGAGTAGCATGTAATAGCGGGACGTCGGCACTGCATATTGCTTTGGAAGCATTAAAAGAAAAATACAGCTGGCCGGAAAGGGCGGAAGTATTAGTTCCTGCCATTACTTTTATTGCTACATCCAATGCCTGTTTATATGCGGGGCTACAACCTGTTTTTGTTGATGTTGATCCAATCACATATAATATGAATCCTAACTTAATTGAGTCTAAAATTACCTCAAAGACAGTGGCTATTATGCCTGTGCATACTTTTGGACAGCCTTGTGAAATGGATGCTATCGTTAATATTAGTAAAAAGTATAATCTTAAAATAGTCGAAGATTGTGCAGAAGCTCATTTTGCAAAATATAAGAACAAAAGCGTAGGCAGTTTTAGTGAGATAGCAAGTTTTAGTACGTATGTTGCTCATACGATTACAACAGGAGTCGGAGGCATCATCGTAACTGATGATACACAACTGGCTGAAATTAGTCGTTCGCTCATAGCCCATGGAAGAGCCTGTACCTGTGAGCAGTGCATTGCATCTAATCCCAATGCAGTATGCAAGTTACGCATGAAAACGAAGATAGATAAACGGTTTATGATGGTAAGATTGGGATATAGCTATCGTATCGGGGAACTTGAGGGGGCTTTGGGAATCGCGCAATTAGAAAACCATGAATATATTATGAAGACAAGAAAAAAGAATGCTGATTATATGACAAAGGCCTTGCAACAGTGTCAGAAATTTTTACAATTGCCGTCTTTCCCTAATTATGTAGATCATTCATTCATGATGTATCCAATTGTAGTAAAAGAAAGTGCGAATTTTTCTCGAAATGATTTGGTATGTTTTTTAGAGGAGCACAATATCGAAAGCCGTCCTATGTTGCCTTTATTAAATCAACCTATATATAGAGAGTTATTTGGCGATCTTGAAGATGATTTTCCGGTTGCCAAATGGATTAATCAACAAGGGTTTTACATTGGGTGTCACCATGGGCTAGTCGTAGAAGATCTGGATTTTGTGGTTTCTGTTATTAAAGATTTTATACAATCACATAATGTTGTTATATAAATTATCACAAAAAAATGCTCCTCATGCTGGCAATGTCATTAAGATAAGAAAACAAAACGACAAAGAAACAACGGAAAAGACAGGGAGATTGAGAAATAATAGTCTC
>NZ_JAHGVE010000024.1 GCF_018835585.1 Pelorhabdus rhamnosifermentans | reverse complement strand
GGAGACTATTATTTCTCAATCTCCCTGTCTTTTCCGTTGTTTCTTTGTCGTTTTGTTTTCTTATCTTAATGACATTGCTCGTGTGAGGCCCTTTTTTACGCTTTTTTTCAGTTAATTCCACGTTATCCGGCAAATACGTTTCTACTTCATTAGTTTTAACTAGCCCATTTGGAATAAACCGGTGATTAATACAATCGTTTATAAGCCTTACCCGCTAATTCGGTACAAGGTATAATGTACTAGTTATGTATTTTTTGTCCTTGAATTTTATTCCATAACTCGCCGTCAGTATTAATGATATCTTTTAATTCGGAGTATGGAATTTTATATCCCCCTAACAGTTCTGATTGGACGGAATAAACTATTATGGAGTCACCAAGTAAGATAAATGACTCGTTTTCTTTAGCCCAAGAACTAGCAAAATTTTTATATGTCCATATTTTTGTCGAGATTTCATGATTAAATCTATATTCAGTGTCATTTGCTAAACAAACATCTTTAATTCTATTTTCAAAATCAACATTCGGTTTAAAAAGATCATCTAAATTGTATATTTTCCCAGTCGTTAAATCAATATGTATTCCTTTATCAATTCTTATTTGGGTCTGAGATATATTCGGTTTAAACATATTTCCCCAAAAGTGGATGCTTAACAGATTATCCCCGTAATAAGAAACTTCAAAATTACCCTCTATAGAAAAGTTTGATGGGACTATTGCTGCTTTTAAATTATTATTTATTGTTGCCTGAAGAGCTGTATTTTGCATTCCTTCCATTTTAGGTATCAAGGCCCTGCTATCGTTTTCTAAATATTGAACTTTAATAAGCCTTGGTTCCGCCGGTGGAGTTTCTTGGGTTTCATGTGCCACAGAAGTAATTTGCACCACCGAGGTTTCTAATGTCGGTGTTACATTACTCCCGTAAGCGGTTATCACACTAAAGCTTACCGTAAAAAGTGTAACCAAAAGTATTTTCCATATTTTCACCAGAATATCCCTCCTGTTGTAGAAATATTATACAGGATAAATGTGGCAAAAACATGACAAGTGCTATGAAAGAGAAAAGCTCGGCCTTGACCGGGCAATAATCATTTAAACTGCACCGCTCCCCACCTTAAACAATATTCCATATCCTTATCTTTATGATTCGCTGCCACAAATCTTGCAAACTACAAATATTTTGCCTGTTTCACTAAAGAAAGTAAACAAAAGAGTCAAACAACAATTAAGAAAACTTATACTATAGTAAAAAAGCCATCCTCAATTGGAATCGGCCTTTACCTGTAGTTTTAATTTGTCTTTATTCGTACAACGATCATCGAGGGATGTTTTCATGATTTTTTCGAAGTAAAACACCGCTAATAATAAACCTACACATGTACCCACCGTTGCTGAACCTAGCAAGCATAGTATGAATAACGCCCCTGTTGTTGTATACATATGCCATCCCTCTTTTTATATTTTGCTATATACTCATGCAAGCACGTTTATACTTACCATAGCTGTATTCCAATATTTACCGATATCCCCCTTTTACAAGTACAATTAACCATTGCGTAACCTTTATTAGATTGAGATTTAATTGTATTTTCCAGTATACTAGCAAACGATGCAGTTTTCTTCCTTTTTAACCCATTCTTAGGTTTTTGCGTATTATACTTATAATTATTGAGAACAGGTTGTACACATGCTACTTTTAAAATCATAGTTAATTGCCTCCCATTAACTACTTATGGTTTTTTTTATCGTAAATATTAGGTATTCTTTTTTTGTACTTATATTGTAACAATTGCTTACATTTTTTAGTACTCTCTAAATAGATAGGAAATCCCCTACCTGTTTAGAGAGTAATCAATTTGTTTATATTACTTTTGCTGTGATTCTGCTAACGATGAATATACACTTGTCCCGTCTTTTGGTTTATCTTTCACCTTTATGCAAACAATACCATAGGAATATGACAAAATTATGACTGCTTTGTAAAAAGAAACTAAAGGACTACATAGAAAAGCCCCCAACCAGAATCATCCGATTGAGGGACTTGCGCTATTTGCCGAACCAAATATGTAGCCAATACACCAGCTACAATTTCTCGCGTGTCACTTTCATGCTCATGACAACGCATTTCACGTTCTTGACGTTCCCTTCGTGACTTTCCTCATGTACCCAATATATGAAAAACAAGTATCGAAGGTAGTGACAACATAAGCGGTACTAAAGAAATTTTCTTGTCCGTAAAAACGGTCCAGAAGACTAATTTGGGGACATATAAATAATAAAAGGCTCTGCATCGCTGCAAAGCCTTGAATTTACTGGTGGAGACGAGGGGAATCGAACCCCTGACCTTTTGAATGCGAGTCTAAAAATGCCTATTTGTAAAAGTTTATGTTAATTGATAAGTGCTTGTTTTTACTGGGCTTATCGGCTATTTCGTTGATGAACATTTATTCTAATTAGTGACACTTTTTAAGTGATTGTCACCAATAGTGTCACTGACTATTGTGGCTATTGCCATCGTGACATTGGTTAATTTTTGATTACTTACAATCACACGTCTTTTTTTATATTTGGTAGTCAGAATTTTCTTTATTTAGATATAAAAAAGCCCACTTCCTACATCGTAATGAAGAAGTGAACTAAATTATAGAAATATACTCAAATTGTTGCAAAAATAACAGTAATACAACATTTATTCGCACAATAAATATTCCGCATATTTCTCACTAGCCTGTCTTCCAGTTCTAGCATTAGATATCGTGCGCAAAGTCAATTGCGTTTCTTGCTTTTCTCGCTCTAAGATCCTTTGAGCAACCGAAGATTGTTGAGCAGCATTATATTTACTTTCACGTACGTTAACTTTACTATGATGCTTGTTTTTTATCAACTTAAGACCGTTTCTATCCTCTCTCCTAGATGACATAATGTTTTTTCTCATCACAATACTCCCTCCTGAATATTTATTCTCTATATAGCATTGCCGGATTGCCATCATCACCTTCAACAAAAATAGGAGATTGACCAAACTTGACATCGGTCGAAATAGCCCCATGAGATTTAAACATTGTACTCCTCTTTGATCTATAATATGCCAATATAGGTTCATTACTATACTGATCAAAGATCAGCCCAAGCGGAACATATCTTTTTGTTTTTACAAATCGCTCATATGCTCTAATTACAGCTTTTTTACGATCTAAGCTCACTAGAGTCAAATGTACACAATATCCTTTTGCATTAAACATATGTGCGTAATCTATGAGACTCTGAGCATCATATCCTATTGTCGGAAATACGAGATTGTGTCCTTTAGAAATGCAAAAATCTAATAAATTAAAATCTTGTTCGGTAGAAGTTACTAGCTTTGATTCCTCGTGGACAAGATGAGCCCCATATTGGTGATTGTATTCAGGAAATTTTCTTTTAGCATAATCAGAATCTACTATATAGGCTCCATACTCATCAGCAATTTTTGTAGCTATCCCTGATTTTCCTGAAGCTGGTAACCCAGTTATTATGTATGCCTGTGACTCAGATATTACATTGGTTAACGGCTTCGCTCCTCCTTTTCCTAACTTTAAACAATCGTCGTTGCTTAATCTTTGGTAACTAATAAGTTCGGATAATATTTTTTTCCGTAATTCAATTCTTTGCTCATCTGTTTTATATTCAAAATCCCTAAATTTAGTACTTTTTAATGTTGAATCTTTCTCTACCGCAGTTATACACATTTCAGCATCAACAATTTTTTCTATTGCCCTTCTTATCTTAGCTTTCTCTGAAAATTGTAAAACTCCTTTAACAAAAGGTTCAACAAAATCATTATTTCCTAATGGGCGTATTATACCCTGGATCATAATACATCCTCCGTTTTACAATAAAATAATTAAGTCAGCTAAGTCAAAGGTTTTAAGAATCAATTTCTATAACGATAGTAATATAAGGGAAAAATTTAGTACCCATATTTATATTAAATTTGACATTAAAATCCAAAACACCTCCCTTAATCTGAAAAAATTTTGTCTACGACCATAAGAAACGGGAGCCAACTTTAAAACAGCACCGTAATTCATGCGCGCCAAACCTATACAATTCAAATACTAGGCTTAAAACAAAAAAATAAGCCCTGCCAGCAACAGCCAACAGAGGCAATAAAAAAACAACCCAACAACAATATACCGAAAAATAGGCTTCAAGGCGCGATTTGCGAAATCATCAGATTGCCAAATTAATTAAGGAAACTAAATTTTAGCACTTATTGTAGATTCACAGAGGAAACCGTCCAATTACCATTAGCTAACTGATCTACAGTAACATTGTAATTATTGCCGTTATGAACTACGTTCACAATAGACTGGGAACCATTTTGACTTATCAAGGTAAATGAGTCGTTATTCACATCGAATCCTAGATCAATGGCCGCTGCCTTAACTATGTCCACTGGATTGGCAGTATCATTATAAATCTGAATTTTGTTTGAGCTATCATTATACCATGTTATGCGCTGATCAAATGCTCGTCCACGATCAGCCCACCTTTCATGTTCATACCTTGAATGGTCATACCCATCCCTTTGATCCTGTTTATCCCCTCGATCACGATCAGCATGCTGATCATCCTTATTTTTATCACGTTGGTCTGGGGTAGCCACTTTATTGTTGTCGGAATCTCTGTTCTCCGAAGAATCTGTGGCAGAAATATCAGTTTCATCAAGCAGCTTTTTAGCGTCTTTATCAATTAGTGTCGTTTGTCCGGCTGTTACAGTTGGAGACGCGGATGGATTTTCAGCAGCAGCCGATGCTTTAGTAAAAGGAATACCATGCAATGAGGTTCCCGCCATAATGGCTGCACCTGCTAAGGCAGCAGCATAATGCTTATACTTATGACGAAGTTTCAAGCGTTTTGTTAATTTCTTTTCCATATAATTCCCCCTTTCAAGTTTTCTATTTTTAGTTTCTCATACTTTTACTATCCCAACCCCAGGTAATTTAAAACATTAACTTACTTGAAAATCATGGTCACTATGCATTTTATATCTGATTCAAAGATAGAAATTTCGTTAGACAAAAAACTTGCCAATGATTAGCCAGCAGGATAATGATTATTCTTTGTCAAAATAAATTCTATTATTATGTTCCTCAAGATTTGGTAAACATCGATTCTTCAAAAGCTTTTAAATCTTGTGGGCGAATTCGATAATTGTTACCAAACTTAATAGCGTTTAACTTTTCATCACGAATCCAACTCCAAACTGACGATTTTTGGACTCTAAAATATTCTGCTACTTCATCACATGTTAAAGATCTATTATTATTGAAAATTTTTGGTACTTTAAGACAATCTAAATTTTGTTTATACTCATTTTTCTTGTCTCTTAAAGCTTCTTCTCTATTATTTACAGCTTCCTTCTTAATTTCATGGTAAAGAACTTTCGTTTTTTTTGAAACTGCATTATCATCAATCAATTCTGAGGGCTTAACGCCTACAGCATTACACAAATCAAATAACATAGCGACTGTCACAACCTGGCCATAATTTTCTACAAATCCTTTTAATTCACTTACCATTTTAAACACTTCCTTAGATATAATATACCGTATTTTATATAACAAAACACATATCCTGCTTATAAACATAAAAAAGCCGATCATTTAAGATCGGCTCACAAATAAATTATAATCACGCTTTCATTAAAGAAGTTAGCCGCTTTCAATATTGAATCAGGACCGTTAAGTATATCAGCATACCCTTTAATGTTTCTCATAAGATTTAAATGCTATGCTATTTTTCTACCATTACAACAACCTATCTGCTGCTGAATAAATTTTTCCGCTTTGATTTGATAAGTTCCAAATCGCTCATATAATTGTTCCTTTCTATAGGAAAATCTTGTATTTTGTCGAAGTGTCACCTTTAAGGAGGTGATAACTATGATTGATGCTTACTGCCCGTTTTTTAAACAAGAAGATAGAAATATGACTTGTAGACAAGAAAAATGTGCTTTATATCAAAAAGGTCAATGTGCAATTAATATTATCGCTTCGAGTCTTCAAAAACTTTCTCAACCAAACAAGTTATAATTTTTTTTTGATAAGCTAAAATTAACAATGCAGAAACACAAGCTCTTAAAATGTCGCAAGATTCTTCAATGGTTTTCCGCTATTTTCTATTACTGCAATAATAGATTTAGCGGTTTCTTTTTGTTCATCAGTTAAATTAAAAGCTTTATCAGCATTAAAATTGATTTGATTAATTTCTTTCATTTCTATTGCTCTTTCCTGCTTGTCCACTTTTTAGTCTTGACATGTAATTCTTTCGTTTTCTTCTACTGGTACATATCCTTTTTCTTTTAACATTTCGAGAACGGCATTTTCAAAGCTAGGCAATGGTGTATCCGGCGGATATAGCACACCATTTATCATGTGACCAGCACATACCATTTTTCGTCTTTCTTTCTTCATTTATCTATCATCTCCTTTGTAATGATTCATCAATAATAATACCATCAAGTACAAGCTATTTACGTGCTGCATCGACAGATTCATGAGCAGCCTGTATAAAGTCGCTAGCAGCAGCCTGTGAAGGGGTTTTAGCTTTAAATAATATCTTTTCTATCTGCGTTAGCCAATCGCCTGCATCGGTTATGTAACGATCTAGCCGTTGACGTTCAAATGATGTCATGATTTCACTTTCCTGCTGCGCTCAGCACGTTTACCACAAATAATGCCATAAATAAAAGCGTATGTAATCCCTGTAACTGGATTCTTCTTAGCAAATGAAGAATTTGCTAAGATAGTCAAAATAGTGCGCTCCTTATCTTGCGGTATACGATTTTGTTCCACGATCTGCATAAAGTCATTATAATCCATTCGTTGCAAAACCATAGTGTATGGATTATATGGTAATTCCGGCTCTGCACCATCAAGCAAAAGTTGGGTTTCCTCTATGATTTTTTCTATATCATCTTTGTATTTTATTGCAATATCAGTTAACTTTGAAAGCTTGTCCTTACTATTGAACCCTGCATCCCAAAGTTTTGAATAATATTCGAGATAGTCGCGTTCTGTTGCGTTTGCCATTACAATCCTCTCCCTTATCATTTGATTTTTTCCCCTGCCATCTGATAAAATGAGAGTGACAGCAGGTATTTGCTTGCCTTAACTGTCCCGGCCTGTTCACTATTTTCGGTAGTGAACGGGCTTTTTATTTATCGATATCTTCTAATAAATGTAATTGCTTGTCCTCCTTTTCAGCTAAATGGCTCATTGCAAAAATAATCCAATCTTCAATTATTTTTTGTACTTTAGGATTATTTACTTTTTATAAGTCCGGAATAACCACATCATTACAATCAACATTAATTACTTCCACTTTTTGCGCCTCCTTCCGGCTTATTTATTATTCTAATAGTAAACAGGCCATTTTTATTATTCTTCCTTAGCGTTCTCAATTGGTTGGTTACTGTTGTTTTTAATATATTCCTTAACATGATTTTCTGGAATTCGCCATTGTCGTCCAACCTTAAAAGCCTTTAGACGTCCGCCTTTTAATTCGTCAGCAATAACTTGTTCCGAAACTTTCAGTATTTCCGCCAATTCTTTAGGTGTGTATACCGTTTCCAATACCAATATTTCACCACCTTTTTTCTTTTATAAGTTGATTATATATCTGAATATTATATAATGTCAATAATTATATTTAATTATATATAAATATATTTAACTATCAATAGTTGTATTTAGTAAACTGTTTTATAATATTCATTAATAGTTTAAAAATCAGTAACCGACAAAGAAAAATCATCTGACTTCAGCCTCTCATCAGATGAGCATATTAATTAAGTTAGCGAAATTTTCCGCCATCATATAATGATCCATACTAAAATCAAATAATACATTTCTGAAGTATGCAACATTGAATTTTTCCCCTTAATTCTGGCAGTCGAAAATTCGGTTTTTACATATTGGCAACTTATAATTTAACTGCTATATAAATATTGAAATTCCCATAAAAAAAGAGGTTTTATCCCATTAATAACCAAAATAGTATTGTATTAACCTATTGCATTGTATAATGAAAAATATAGGAGATAATTAAAATGAAAAGACTATTGGCTTCATTACTTTTATCATATGTTCTCTTGGTAATTCCTAATATTGCATTTGCTAATTTGCAAGTTTATGCTGGTGGAGATTTAACAACACCACTACTCATTTATTCAAATGATCAGCTCAATGTATATATTGATGACAATACAATAAAAAAAGCTACTTCCAATAACTTTTATAAAGAAACAGGAAATTTTGAAGCGCGATTATATTTTACCTATAACGATGAAAGCGTAAGACAAAAAGCGATTGAAACGATAAAAGACATAAACAAAAATTCGAATGCTTATGGTCAATATATAAATCCTGATGCTGATCAAAACGACTTAACATATTTAGTAGTAGATGTTTTTTACAATAAAACATTTAAACAAACAATAGTTAATGGTATATATTCGCCTAAAATAATTAATGCTAACACTGTAACTATCACAAAATATATTTATAACGCACCTATGCATGATAATGGATTTGATGAAATTGCAGCAGATAATTATAATTTAAATAATAAAAGCTTAATTGCTATATATTCCGCTAACGAAAAATTCCAATTAGATCCAAAAAAGACTCCTTTATTTTATAATATTGTTCAAAATATCATTAACAAAATAAACTCAAATCTATAAATCAGCAAAATTGCAAATAAAGTTAAAGCCTTCTATTCTGGTCTTTTCCCAGAGTAGAGGGCTTTAATTTTATTTTAAAAATAATATTCTACTACACATTCAATTATTATTCCTATGAAGGTTCCTAATGATAATCCGATTATAAAAGAATATTTTAACATCCATCCATTATATTTACTTTCAGACGCGTTTTCCATAAATTATGCTCCTATCCTTTTCTTTTCCTGATGCAAACATAGCTGCCACTAACAATCCGATACTAGCCCCGATAGTGGCCGAACAAAACATACAAAGTATAAATAGTTTTAAGGAAATTAGCATTATACATTCACCTCTTTTGCTATGTAATCTTTTAGGGCTAAAATCATAATAGTATTTTTTGATACACCAATCTTTTTTGCACAAAGTTTTACTTTATTGTCTACGTTAGCTGGAATACGGGCACTACATTTAATAATCTCGCACTCTTTAGGCATCATAAAACTCTCCTTTTGACACTATATTACCACCGCAACAGTGCGCAGTCTATATTTTTTTATGGAATTGGATAGAAAATTGTATACCATTATGGTATTATAATGACATCAAGTATAGGAGAAAAAATAAAATGAAGAAACAAGATGAAGAGATAAGAATGACTTTTCGCATCCCTCCCGATATTTACAAAAAGATTGTTGAATCAGCAAAAAAAAATAGACGATCAATCAATAATGAAATGGTAGTAGCATTAGAACAATTTATAGAAAAGAATAAATAAAGCACAAAAAACTATCATTAAATTGATGGTTTTTTTGTGCTTTTATAGTGAAACAAATATTCTTATACATTTTAAACAAAAAATAAACCCTGTCAGCCGAAGCCAACAGGGTAAAATGCCGTCCCCAATAGGGAGTGTGGCGGGAACTGTGTAAATGGAATAATCAACCGAAATTATTACTACCTGACACTATCTCATCTCCCAATATATTAATTGTATTGTACATATTTCCCGCATCCTTCTAGCAATATTTTTTTGCTTTGCTGATCAACAGTTTCACCTTCATTCCATATATCTTTTACTTTATTTTCAAGAGCTTCTATAAATCCAGCACCAGGTAAATCATTACCTAATCCTTCATTAGCTCGCTTTTACATTGCTTCAATTTTTCACCGTTCTACAACTCTTTTTCAAAAGCAATTAAGCAGAACTTTGTATCCTCCTGTTCTGCTTAATTACCAACAATATTTATATTTTGCTATGGCTGCAATAAAATTTGTATGATATATTTTCAAAGCGGTATTCCAAATGGTTGCTAGGCAAGACCAGAAGTCAACCGTTCGATATAAGAGCACAAATCATATCTATCCTAGCATTTTTAATTTTAACTTGCGAGACTAATTTTAGAAGCATTAACCTTATTATGCTACCGTAAATGAACAGTCTTTATATGTACCATCCGATAATCTTACAGTAAAATGTAATTTATTGTCACTTTCAGAAAGCCACGGCATACATTGACTGTTTGCTAT
Source organism: Pelorhabdus rhamnosifermentans (assembly GCF_018835585.1). NCBI lineage: Bacteria > Bacillati > Bacillota > Negativicutes > Selenomonadales > Sporomusaceae > Pelorhabdus > Pelorhabdus rhamnosifermentans. The sequence goes on along the minus strand of NZ_JAHGVE010000024.1, from coordinate 58,802 downwards.
TGCAGCGTATGAAAACGTTGATTGATTTACACCAAAAGCTGTCGACCCTGTGAAACTAGGATTATGCCCGGTAATAGGGGCTATTTGGCTACCCGTCAAAGATGGTATGCTTGTTGGATACATAGTGATATTATCCATCTTTTCTACTCCGGAGAGAGTATAAACAAATGCAGCTGCGTTACTACTAGTAGTTATATAGTTTTGCACCATACAACTATCAAAACTCATTTGTGATAAATGATAAGCATCAATACCATTATCTGAGTATACAAGGCATTGTGTAGCTTTTGAACCAGTACCAGGAGTTTCCCCATCAAAAAAACATCCGACAAATTTAACATTCATACCTTGAAACCCGCCTTGTCCAGATACATAAACATCTAAGGGCTGATTCCAAGCCAAGACAGGATTACCGGACGCCTGTGTATCTTGATAGTTTCTTTCCCAGTAACAACCAGAAAACAAAGTCGGCGTTTGATCTTGGATGACAACTGCGGTCTGCAAAGATTCTTCAAATGTACAGCCAATAAAATTCATTATTTCCGAAAAATTATTAGCAGATAAAGGCGTTCCTTTCACATTTACGCAATTTATTCCACTGCGAATATATACTCTATCAAATGTTATACCATTTACTTGCTCAGAATCTTTTTTATTTACAAATATTCCATATTGCCCAATATTATACATGTTTATATTGCTGAATCCAGAATACCAGCTTTTTTGTAGTTCTACTCCTATTTCAACATTTTTTATAGTTATATTTTTTATCATTGAAGAATTTGTAAAATTTCTAAGTAAGAACCCTGTCTGACTATTATTTCCCCTAGGTGCAATTACTGCACTATAATTACCAGTAATGCTAGGATAAGTTCCAACTACAGAAAAGTCACTAAAGATACAGCCGTTAAGTTGACCATTACCACCACCGTCAAACAGTGCGCCAGTTCCATTGAAATTGATAATCGTATTAAACTGACCTTGACCTTGAATACAAGTTGAATATCCGTCTGGGAGTGTAATACTTTCATCAACAGTATAAGAGCCAGTTGGTAATATAATTTTTCCATATGGATTATTATTAATGGCTCTCTGCAACGCCACACGAAATGTTTCTGGTGCAAGTCCATATGAACGTATATCTATTGAGGGACTATCTTGTGTATTTATTTTAAATATTCTTATATCCGTAATATTACTATTTGTAATCGTAGTAGTCCCAGCAGCAACGGCAATATTAGCTAACGAAAAGCCTCCACTCGGTAATGTAGGTGCAACGGGCGTAACTGCTGCTGTACCTTGCAAATAAGATACAACGCCAGTAGTTGATACATAAATTAAGTCTATACGTGGATTAGTAGCATCGGCAGTATTAACAGGTTGTGAACTAACAGCGGCAGGCGTAAAATGCGAGCCGGTAGGCATATGAATAGGAACAGAGGTTACTATTTGTACTGTCATATTAGGCGTAGATTGTGCTAACACCTGTAGGCCATCACCAATTAGCCCGTAACCTGTTGATTCTTCTAAAGCAATCCCGCCGCTGCTAGATATAAAACTAGTAATTTTAGATGTTAAATCATTAATATCAGTATCGTTTGCAACATATCCGGCGGCTACCATCGCATTAGCAAAAGCAGTAGCCATTGTGGAAGTTTGATAATAAAGTTTATTATGTATATCAGGAGGTGCTATTCCTGGCATTACGCCCCCTGCGCGATAAATACTATCTGCATATGTTGTATCATCTGCGATTAATTGCTTGCTTGGATCGAATTGTAAAAAATTTGTGCTACCTGACATGAAATTCCTCCTATAAAATAAAATATGATACCTGTTATAAGACAAGTATCATTTGAATATCTCCATATTTGTTTTGTTACTTTAATTGCTCTTAAATTTACTCACATAAAAATTTTAGGTTTTTAACTGGGATACCATTAAAATAGCTTTCTGTAAGCCGTTCTAAGCAGTAATGCTTGCCCTTGTGGATTGCCAATTCTCGGTTTCTTCTCATCATAGCCGCCTATTCGCTGTCTAGTGAGTTACTATCTGATTGGCAAACCTTCTTCCTGTGCCATTTTTAATGCGCTCCTATAAATAAGCGACATATCAATTTGATTTTCATTTATCCCCAAAGTCTTGTGCATTCCTATTAGGTGCAGGGTTATTTAACAATTCTACCAACGTATTAACTTGCTCATTATTTTTTACAATATCGCCTGACAAACAACTTTGCTTTTTGCCAAGCGTAATTCTTACGGGAATTGCCTTAAATTCAGATTCTTCCCACTGCAAAGTTAACATTGAGACAACGCCATTACTTAATTTATTAACTTTGTCTTGAAGCCGTTTTATTAATTGCTCTATCCTCACGTTTCACTTTCCTCCAATCGTTCATCTACAATTCGTTCTAATTCTTCAAATTTTGCCTGCAAATCTTCCAATTCAATTACTTTAAATGATAATTCTAAGACCGTTTTTGCGGCTGTCACTCTAGCAGAATCTTTGCTTTCATTGTCTTGCATAACATTCTTTAAAGTATCAACCGCTATAGTAGTTGCCTGTTGTAATTTTGATATTGCCTGCCCAACCGCCTGTCTCTTTGCTTCCTTGTAACGTTTTGCAAATTCAGGCATTTGTAGCCACCGCCAAAGCGTAGTTTCTCCTATACCCGCTTGTTTGGCTGCCTCTGCAATACTTGAAGTCGTTAATAGTGCAATTATAGCCAGTTCATGCTTTTGAGTGAATTTTTCGCCGTGTCCTTGCATCTGCCACCACCTGCCGTTTATATTAATACGGCTTTATCTCACACGCCGTCCTATTCGCTGTCTGTTGGACTTTATTAGTCCGTAAAATTACAATGCAATGGTTTGCCATTAATAACTGTGTTGTAGGCATCAACCAAACAAGCTATACGTTCATCATTCGCGAAATCCTGCGAGTATTTACCATCCTTGGGACACATATAACAAACACTATCCTTATCGGTGTAAAGTTCGAATTGGCTCAAGTCTTCTTCTAGTTCCTCGCCAATATCTTCTAAGATGGACTTAACTTCCGCAAGTAGTGCCGCTGCAAATGCTTTTTGCCGATTATCCAAGAAGTCATACTGCCTTTTTTCTTCAAAATTAGGGCACTGGGCAACGCCATCATAGACCGCAATAGTCACACAATCTAGATTTTTATTGCAAGATCCCTCATTATTAAATCTGCAAATATCGGCATGACATACATAATTTTTTTTGTTTTTCAAAATAACACACATCCTTTAGTTTCGTTTGACGGCTTATCTCATACCGCTTCTATTCACTGTCAAACCTTCAGCACTTAGCTGAACCCTATCCCTTTCGACACATTGATTTTTCAACTCTGCTCAAACCTTTACCACGCTTTAAGGCCTGCATCCATAAGCTAGAATTGTTTTTGAGCAAGCTCAGTATTTCGTTTTCATATAGGACAATCAGCATCCGAGACCGACGAATTATTATTTGCTCCATGCTATCATCCCTGCCAAAATTACAGCGGCAATAAGCTGTCCTGCATTACAAATATGAAATATTCTCATACTGCTATCTCTCCTTTCAAAAATTCTCGACAATGGTAAAACAATGTGTAATAGATGAAGTTTCCAGCACATGCAGCAGGAATGAAATTCATATCTAATCCATATCGTGCTTCATAGGTTTTTAATGTCGCAATAAATGACTTAGGCTCATATTGTGTTCGGTATCTATGACCGACAATATCAGAATAGCCATTTTCATTCTCAATCATTAGGTACAGCTTTGTTTTGCCAGCCCGTAGTAATTCACTCTCAAACCTTGTCCGGTCTTTTGTCAGATTGCCGGACAATTCTTCAATACTGGCCTTACGCTCAATCACAATAGAATCTGTAAAATAAATATCCCGCTGAATCCCTATTTGTGGGGACGCGGGAAGTAAACAAGAGTAATCACCATACTCAAGCTTTCGGCTTAAATATCGAATCTTTTTCTTATCAAAATAGGTAATAATATGGCCATTTTCCTGCTCGCGGGTATCAATTAGAATGACCATACTTTGCAGTAGGCTCTTTAATTCACTGTTTGTATAATGGTACTTCACGCATTCACCTCCTTTGTTTGTAGGCTACCTCTGAATAGCTTCATTGCCTTAATCAAAGGTACGGCAGTCTGTTGCCCATCAGCTACAATCAAGTGACATATATCGAAAAACTCTTTTGCCGACAGGGTAAAATCATCAGGGTACTTTTGCTGTACCTGTTGCTTGGCTTTATCATCAGGACACAACCATAACGGTCCATCCCAAATCTCTGCATATTCAGGCCTGCATTCAATTAAAACAGCTTGCCCTAATGTTTTATCATGTGCCTGTTGAATTGCTGTTTGCGCGTCCATTCTGTTGGCTTGTAAATAACTTATAACCTCATCCTTGCAGATTTTTAATTCATCCAACAAAAAAGCAGCCCCTTTATCTGGTGGCTGCCTACTGCGATATTTTAGTTTGCCCTTATCGGACAAATATACATCAATTCCGATTCGTTCTAAATCACGAAGTGGTTTCATTCTATCGTTCCTTCATAATATTTTGTTTCTCCAAATGTGGGGGAGTTGTTCCCAGTATTCCCAGTATTCCCGTAAGCCCTTATAGAATCTGGTTTCGTGCCACTGGGTACGTCACTGGGTACACTGGGTATTCTACTGGGAATGCAATTGTTAGTTTCTATACCCAGACTCGTTCCCAGACTAATAACCCCTTGATTTTCCTGTGTTTTCTGGGCACACTGGGTATTCTGGGTATAATTCACTACCTTTTGGAAGTAGATATGGTTAGAGTTTGATTTTGAGTTATACTCGGATTTATACATGATTCCAGCATCTGCAAAATTACTCTTATAATGCTTCAGTCGTTTCGCAAGGGCTACCGCCGACCTTGGCCATGTTTTACTATTGGTATCTATCCTTTCACGAAATGCAACGTTCCCTAGTTCTTTTAGCAAGTCAGCAGCAGAACCGTTCCAAACGGCTCGACTGTTCATAAAAATGATAACTGCATTGGCTACAGGACTATTACGAATCGCTTCATCATTAGCACGTCCGATATTGCGATAATAAGCCATTAAAAATTCATCACCTGACCACTCGCCCATTGATTCAGCAATTGCATATCCCCATTGACAAAAATCTGCCATTCTAGGCAACTTATCTAGCTTAACTGTCGGATAAATTGTCATCGCTCTAACAAGAATATCGAACATCCCACCTAATATAAGGGGTCTTACTTCCTCAAACGCTTTCCAGAATTGCCGTTCTGTTTGTCTGTGGTCCCCATCAATACGTTCCAATTCAAAAGGAATCGACCTGTCCAATAAGTCCGGTTTTGTTGCCACCGTGTTTATTCCATTCAGAGTTACACAACGCAGAAAAGATAATATAACTTCGTCATCATCCGTATAAAGCTTGCGTTTACTAATTCCTCCACCCGTTGCTGCACAACATAAAACATCTGACTGCCATTCATTAAGATTGCTCAAATTATCGAAAGCAGGCATATAGTTTTTATACAGTGTTAACGGCAATTCTTTTTGATCATGTGGCATGGTTAATAGTTCCTTCGCCGCAGGGTCAATTAGTCGCCGAAGTATCCTCAACATAGTTGACTTGCTTGCACCCTTTTCTCCCGACAACGGAACAATTATTTTAGGAACATCCGGAATCAAGCAAGAGACAAGATACACGGCTAATAAATTGAACTCGTTATCATTTTTTAGATTAACGAATTTTCTAAGTAAATGAATATCACCATTCCTTGACGGCTTAACCTGCTCTGCCGTATTGGCAAATCTCCTAAACAGAATAGGTGATTTCATAATCTCCCAACCATCAGGACTGATTTTAACGGCTTCCCATAAGTCGTTAGCTAGGTCATACCAGAAAATACCCTCGCATTCGGCACATCGTAAAGACAACTTAATCATGATACCGTCAAATAGCGACTTAGCTTCCGCAACATTCAAAGCCTGATTAATAGCATCCGAATTACACCCTCTGCCCGTCAAATAATAAAACTGACCGACTAGCCACCGTTTAAAAAGCGTTGAACGGACGGGCCAAACCTCCACATGATTATGAACCTTAAATTTAACGTATGGTTCTTTCAATTCATCATGAAACAGTTGACACTCATTAACGATCCCTAGTAATATGTCTGATTGGCTAGGTTTCTTTGAATCTTCTTCCCCTGCATCTGCTTGCTGTACTTTCCTACATCCGTATTCGTCATATTCTGGATCTGATTTTTTAGCCATCAAATAACCCTCGATCTTCCGCTAACCATAATCCGTGTTGCTCTTTCAATCGCTCCCCTGATTCCAGCAGAGCGAGAATATGTTCTGCGATCTCACGAACAAAGAAAGCATCCGACATTAAAGAAAGGTTTCTATCCGTTGGTACACCTTTGACTATTTTTTCAGCAGCATAAGTTTTGTGAAGTAACTGAACCATTCGAATCCAACAAGCTTTTAATTGTTGCTGAAATCGCTGCTCCTTTTTTCTATCTTGCTTACGCCGTCTTATGGTATCGGCATCAGGAGTAAAACCGTACTCTTTACGAAGTTCGGCATAACTTTTTCCAGTAGCCATTTGAAGTAAATCAAAACTGTCACCGTACTTGCCACTGGAAAAATCATAATATCTATCTTGATCAATATAAATAATCATTGACGGGGTTCTTTCTTGTTGAAATATTGATAAGCAACATCCACGTCGACCTCTTGTTTTAGGAATAATTCCATAATAATCGCTCAATACGTCTAAAATTGGCGGTTTTTCTCCGTTTGTGGTATAATTATTGTAACAAATCGTATATATCACCTCATTTATGCTGCTATCGCCGAATAGCGGCATTTTTATTTGTCTTAATTAATCTGCCGTAGCTTGCCATATTCAACTGGCTTTTCCTTCTGGTCGCCGCTTTCACGCTCATGTAACCATTTTTCGACTGACTCTGTTTGAAAAAATACCCTTCGGCCTATACGGATGCAAGGCATCCCTTCTTGCTTATACCAATGAAAGACTGTCCAATCAGTAACAATTTTTCCTGTAGAGTCAAGATATTTTGCAAGTTCCGCTTTATTGACAAGTGCCATTATTAGTAGCCCCCTTTGCCAATTTATCTATAGCTACTAAAATTCGCTGCTTTTTCTCTTCTGACAATTCTCTACGTAACCATCTACTGAAAGTTGCATCAGCAATTCCAACCATTTCGGCAATCTTCCATTTAGGAATAAGTGATAACGCTATTTTCACTCTAATATCTTTATTTGCCATTTTAAAACTCCTCCTATAAAAGTGAAACCACCCGTAGATGGCTATTGTGTAACGTATTTCCATTTTGTTGGCAACGGTGATTTTCCATTAAATAAATTAATATCCACTATTGATGGTTTTGTATTGACTTGCTCATTTTCTTTTTCTTCTTTGCGTTTACAAGCTGATATATTGTTCGCTGTGAAGTATATTAATTCACTGTCCCATGAACTTTTGATTTTATCAATGGGTTTATTAATAACATTATCTATTGTGATACAATTTTCTGTTCTGATCTTTACGATCTTCTCCCAAGAGTTACGCCGCCGTTGTTGCCCTTCTTTTTTTCGAGCAACCATCTTTTTTCTGGCGGCGCATGCCGGATTATCAGGCATAATATAATCTCTCCTTTTCATCATCCTCTGAGTGAACAAGAGGAACTTATTCGGTTTTCATCATCAATACCTTGTTGACATCTCTAATCATACAATGATATAATCGTAACAACAAGGAGGCGTATGAAGTTGTGACAAGAAATATTTTACCAGCCCAAGTTAAGCTTATGCCGAAATTCCCAATAACCAAAACTATGCCAAGTGTTAATGATTTTATTATTGACACTTATCAATTACTAAGAGATTTTTTCGGTACTATCAATGAAAACGAAAAGTATTTTGTGACCGTTAGACTTCCTAAGTTGACTGAATCCAGGCACGAATTTTTCATCAACCAGTTTCCAAATTATTGTAAAAAATATGGGAACATTTTTACTATGAAGAATGCTACTAATGAAGAGATTAGTGCATCACTGCTCAAACTTTACACTTTGTTAGTGATTAGACAGACTAAAGACATTCATACACTGTGTAAAAAACTCGCTGATGTATTAAACGATCAAAAAGGAAAAGACTCCATTTATATATCCTTAAGTATGCTTGTTCCCATAGGGAATGAAATAGCTGCTATTCAATTTGCAAATAATACGATCTACAGCACACTAGATATAAATATACACGTTGATATGCCAGATGATTATATAGGGATACGTGTTCATCAAACCGATAAAGATTTACTCTCCAAAGGTAAACTTCGAGCAAAACAAAACTGGTTATCAGAGCAACTATATAAAAATATATCAAAAAAAATAGAGTTAACATCTACCAATTTTATAACAGAAAATGGTTTAACAATCGTACAAAGTACAATAACCGATCCTCTAATGATTTTTGTTTTAGAAATGATATCAAACTCTCAAAAGTTCAATATTTGCAAGTTTTGTGGCGCACTAACCACAGATAGTAGACGCTATTGCAAAAATACAGATTGTAAGCAAAAATGGCACAGTAGCAACCCCATTGGGAAAATTAACAGTGTACTGCGCCAATGGCTGGTAAGAGGAAAGTTTGATGGTGCTGGAAAACAATATGCCCAAACAATAAAAGATAAGGTTTTAGAGTACGGTGAAAAATTAATAGATGAAGGTTATGAACATGAAGAAATTTTGCCATTGCTAAGAAAAGAAAAAGACCGTTTACTAAAAAAGGAAGTGTAAGCTAATGGCGAGTTATGGTAGCGTTCAAAAGACAGGTATACATAGCTGGAAATTAACTGTATCAGGCGGTTTTGACGGTGGCGGCAAAAGAATTCGCCACACAAAGACTGTTCATGTCACCAGTGACAGTCCTGATAAGCAAGAGCAAGAAGCCAGAAAGCAACTTGCGTTATTCCAGCAGGATATTGAAAAAGGTGAATCATCAAACAGCGGTAAAATGACTTTATCCCAGTTTTACGACTATTGGAAAGAAAATTATGCCTTAAAAAACCATGAAATAAAGACATTAGCCTACAATGAAAATCTATTTACCAGAATAAAGCAAGCATTAGGCAAAAAACGCATAGACCAAATTGAACCTAGGCATATACAAGCATTTTTAAAAAATATGGCAGAGCCGGGAATTAGCAAAACAAAAGACAGACTATCTTCCAATACTATAAGAAAACACTTTTCCTTACTACATAGCCTCTTTGCTAAGGCAGTACAGTGGAATATGCTGCCCTATAATCCAGTTGAAAGAGTTGACCCACCAAAAGTAGAGCACAAAGTCAAACAAGTGTATACGCAAGAAGAATTAGGAAATTTCTTGTTAGCTATTGAAAATGAAGACCTTAAATATCAGCTAATGGTACACCTTGCCTTTTCTGGTGGCTTGCGGCGTGAAGAAATATTCGGTCTTAAATGGGAATGCGTAAACTTTGAAGAAAATACCCTTAAAATAGAGTCTGCATCAGTTTACACGCCAAAAAGTGGTATAAAATTAAAAGGAACTAAAAACAAAGCCAGTAACGCCGACATTTCTATACCGCCATATGTCACTGATTTATTAAGGCACCAACAGGTAAAACAGAAAGAAAAGAAATTACTGATTGGTGATAAGTGGCATGAATCAGGCTTAGTCTTCACTACATGGAATGGTACTCCGGCACACCCGGATAGTTTTTATACTTGGATTAAGAGATTCACTATTCGGGAGGGATTGCCATCAATAAGCCCTCACATGTTTAGACACATGACGGCAACATATTTAATTGCAAGTGGCACCGATGTTCGAACTGTATCCGGCAAATTAAGACATGCCCAAACATCAACCACTATGAATATTTACGCTCACCTATTAAAATCAGCCGAAAAGGAAACAGCTAATACTTTAGGAGATTTCGTACAACAGGCAACAGAAAAGGCAAAACAGGCACAAAAAAAGCAGGCCAAATAAAATGGTCTGCTCTTTCTTTGTGTTGGCGAATGTTTGTCTAAATTAATAATGATTTTTAAGTGACTGTCACCAATACTGTCACTAGGTGACATAATAAAAGTCCTCGCATTCCTGCGAAGACTTGAATTTACTGGTGGAGACGAGGGGAATCGAACCCCTGACCTTTTGAATGCGAGCCAAACGCTCTCCCAACTGAGCTACGCCCCCACAACTTATAATTGATTCCAAAATGCATAATCATCTAATGTATCAATATCGACAAATTCATCTCCGTTATCCCAGTATACAGGTACCACACACTCTGGATGACGTTGAATTAAAGTTCGCCCACCCGCATCACCTGTTAAAGACAAGAGTTCTTCTCTCCAGTCAGCACCAAACAATACAGGATGATATCCTCGTCCTTCAAAGTAAGGACGAATAATTATTTGACTACTTTTATAAGTTTGCCAGATATTAATTAATTTGTCAACCAGTTTTCCCGTTAGAAATGGCTGATCCCCAACAACAAAAAGGAAAGCCTCAAGATCTTGAGGCAAATAAGACACCCCACAAGCAATCGAAGATGCTTGTCCTAAATGCCTGTTCTTATTATAAATACTCGAAATATGATACTGAGCGCAAAGGCTTTGCAATGGCTGTTTGGGTTCGCCAATTACAGCAATTTTTTCTTTAACAGGTAATTTTTCAATCAAATTCAGTGCATAACTGAGCAACGGCTTGCCACGAAAAGATAATAGCAATTTCTCTTTTCCCATTCGATTCGCGAATCCTGCAGCAAGAACAATGACACCGATCTTATGATTCACCCACACACTTATCCACCTTTTCAACAGGTTATCCACAAGATTATCCACTTGTGTTTTCCCTTGAATTTCAATACTCAGCAGCATTTATCAACAACCTGTTTCTTACTTTCTCACGCTGTTATCCACAAGGGGATAACTTGTTCGTTTCTACAGCAAGAACCGTAAAAGACGCTTCCTTTCGTCCTAAGATAACGAAGCGTTCAATGGCATAAGCTGACTGACAAACACTGTGACGAAAATAATGCACAAGAAGCTCTTGTTGCATGCCTGTCAAGGTCTCTCCCCCAGTAAAAACCAGAATACGTCTTCCATAAGTTTGGCGAAAGATCCCTTCAGCATGCGTTGCTAAATCCAGTAAATCCGGCATTTCAAGCCTTTCATCCGGCGCTTTGTTAAGCAATTTTGTGACTTGCTCTGCTCGATGTACAATAGCTGAATCCAAGCGATAACCAAGTGCTTTCACATTTAAAACTCCTAGTGTGATGTACGATGTTACAGGTACAACAGGCTCCCAATCAGCAGGTGCTTTGACCCAACACCCTCTTGCACCATCACTTTCTACGAACATTAACAGTTGGGGATAAGTTTGGTAAAGAGCATCAATTTCAGTAGGTAAAATCCCTCTCAACTTACCTATTTCACATGCCGAGGCCCACACACAAATACTCTTTCCATCCCAGTTTTCCACAGAATTATCAACAGATTTATCCACAAGCATTGGTACTTCTAACAGCACCTTCAAGGGACTTATTTGGTCCCTTGACATCTTTGTTGTTGTTGTAATCAAACAAGAACATCCCCGACATTGGGCTTCCTGTGATAAAGCTAAAATCAATGCTGTTTTCCCGCCTGCTCCTACAACTGCAACAATACCTGCGTCTGGTACCTGCAAGACTTCACTTAGCGATAAATTCATCACATTCTCCCTATTTCCCGGAAATAGAAGTTGTAAAGTCACTATGGTCTTTACCATAATTTAAAGCGGCATTTAAAATAACGGCTGTTAAACTTCCTGCCGTAATTCCGCTGTGCATAACGACTTGCGTCCACTCAGGAAATTTATTATAAAAATCCGGCATAGCTAAAGGGATTAAGCCAATGGCTAAACTAACTGCAACAATCATAAGATTTTGTGAATCATTAAAATCTACCTTCGCCAGCGTCCGAATGCCACTTGCAGCTACAACGCCAAACATGACCAAGCCTGCTCCACCTAAAACAGCAGCAGGTACGGAAGCCACGATGGCTGCCATCTTCGGAAATAAACCAAGTACCATAAGAATAACGCCTGACATTGCTACAACAAAACGGCTTTTAACACCTGTTAACCCAATAAGTCCGACATTTTGTGCAAAAGCAGTATAAGGAAAACAGTTTAAAATCCCCCCTAAAATGGTAGAAAGCCCATCAGCTCGCAGTCCTCTTGTTAAATCATCCTGTGAAATTGGTTTGTCAATAATTTCACCGATGGCAATAAAATCACCGGTTGTCTCAACCATTACAACGATCATGACAAGAACCATCGAAAAAATCGCAGTAATATCAAAGGTTGGTAATCCAAAAGCAAAGGGCGTTGTCATCCCCAGCCACTGGGCCTTCATGACACTAGAAAAATTCACAAAACCTAAGGGAATCGCCATGATTGTACCAATAATGAGTCCTAACAACACGGCAATATTTTTTAAGAACCCAGTAAAATAACGATTAAAACATAAAATCATAACAAGTACAATACCAGCAAGTGAAATCTGTGGTGCCGTTGCAAAATCAGGCGAAGATGGATTACCGCCACCAACCCAAAGTACCGCTACTGGCAACAGGGAAATACCAATAATGGATATAATCGACCCTGTAACAACAGGCGGAAAAAAACGAATGAGACGACTAAAATAGGGTGCTACAAGCAAAGTAGCCAACCCACCCACAATAACTGCTCCATAAATCCCTGTTAGACCGTGCACCTTGCCAATCATGATCATGGGAGTAACAGCAGCAAAAGTAACCCCTTGAATCACAGGGATGCGGACACCAAATTTCCAAAATCCCATGGTTTGAATCACGGTTGCCAGTCCACAAGTAAACAAATCGGCATTAATTAAAAAAATCAGTTGATCTACTGGTAAATGTAATGCGCCTGCTAAAATCAAAGGCACAGCAACAGCTCCCGCATACATTGCTAAGACATGTTGAAAGCCATACGTAAACATTTGCCCAAAAGGCAATATTTCATGAACTGGATGACGTTGATCAGACATAATACACTTCTCCTTTTAGATTTATTTTGATATAAAAGACGCCCAAAAGACAAGCAAACCTCATCTTCGAGCGCCATTGCTACAACCATTTCATTACTACAGACAAGACATCACTGCTTTGTTGAACTTTTATATCATACCACACCCGCATTAGTTAAACAATCTTTGAACAGAAACGCCTCATCCTTCAGCTTATAATAAAATTCAAACCCGTTTCTCAATTATTTTTCCATTATAGAGACCAATTTTATTATATTGTTCATCCCAAAAACTCATATCGCGCATAGAATCTAAATATCCTTTAGAATAACCAAATTTCAACCAATCAGATTCTTTCTGAGCAAACAACCGTTCTTTATGGCTGACATTGCGGCAATCAAAAATATCCTCATCTTGGGCATTTAAGAAAATGTCTACCGCCCAACGGTCCAGAACGATTTCAGGTGTTTCCAAATAACGCTGATTAAGATCCTCCAATACGGACTGATAGCGATCAAAACCATCTGTTGCTACTGTAACAACATTATCATTTGGCCCCAAACGTAGATGTTTAGCCAGCTTAATGGCGCCAATAACGTTACAAATACCGGATGGACCAAAAGAACGAGCTAATTCTTCAGCAAAAGCACGCTCAACCCCTAATTTTACTAACGTCTCTAAACCATCATGAAATATTTTCAATCCCTGAATGGTTTCTTCATCTTTAATTAGAATAACAAAATCCGTTGTCAGCACGTTATGAATAAGAGTGCACATTTTGTCGCCAATCCCCTCAATACGATGCTGACCGCACCCTCCATTGGCTAAAGTGGAACATTCATAAGGCTCCAGAGCAGCAATCTTGCATTCAGGAAAAGCAACTTTTATTTGATCGCCTGCTGCGAGTGTTCCCGCTGATCCTGGAGCCGATACAAATCCGGCAATACGACCATTGCCAACACTTTGAACGGCCTCAATAGCACTTATTCCTGTAACATGACGATGAAAGCGATAATTAGGAAAAAGCTCAAATTGAGCCAAAGCCTTATACTCAGGATTTTTCATCATTTCATGCGTTTTTTCCAATGTTAAGATAACATCTGATTCCGACCCCGGTGTCAATTCTAATTGACCGCCATATTTTTCAATGCGTTCATAACGTTCTTTACTCATATTATCCGGCATGATCACGATAGCTCGAAAACCAAGTAACTTCGATATGTAAGCCGTACCAATTCCAAAATTTCCTGTTGAAGGCCCTAAAATAGTATGTTTGCCAGGAATAATTTCGCCATCAACTAGTCCTTCAATTAGAGTACTATAAGCGGGCCCTACTTTATGGGAACCAGAAGGAAAACCACAGCCAAGCAATACAACTATATTGGCTTCAATGCCTGTTAGCGCAGCAGGAAGAACTACTTTACGCGTTTTATTTTTACTGCTTTTCCAAGTAATATTAAATAAATTAATGGGATTCAATTCATCGGTCTTAAGCGCTGACAAAGCAGTTTTTCTAACATCAGGTGCAATTTTTTCCGGATGAAGCATCTCTTCATAAGTAGGTGAAAAAGGAATTTGTGGCATTTTCAAAAACCTCCTCAACAATTTATATTCAATTCATTTAACAATTATTGCTTTAAAGCAGCTGTGACTGCTTCGAGTGTTGGTTCAATTTTCGTCGTTGAACCAGTGGCAATAATAGCACTGTGAATATCTTTTAAGCCATTACCCGTAACAATGAGAACAACAGAATCCGTAGACGAAATAAATCCTAATTTTTTTGCTTTCAAAATACCCGCTACACCGGCAACACCCGCTGGTTCACCAAACACTCCAGCAGTCCGGGCTAAAGTGGTCATGCTACGCAAAATATCTTCGTCTTGAACAGCTACATAAGCGCCGCAGGACTCAAGAACCGCTTGCATTCCTTTATAAAAATTCCGTGGATACCCCACAGCAATAGAGTCAGCAAGTGTATCACCTTCCAGACAGGGCTGTAGGTCCGTTTTATTTTTCCATGCTGTAACAAACGGCTGACAGCCTTCTGCTTGGACGCCTAAAATTTTTGGCACCTTCTGTAACAGCCCAAGTTGATGCATTTCTTTAAATCCTTTCCAAACGCCTGCTATTGTACAACCATCGCCAACAGCCACAACAACCCAATCAGGAATTTTTTCTGCTGGTTGATCAAAAAACTGCTCAGCTATTTCAAGAGATACTGTTTTTTTCCCCTCAATTAGATAAGGGTTAATCGCGCAATTCCTATTATACCAACCAAACTGGCGACTGGCCTCCATACATAGTTCCCATGCTTGATCATAAGTACCTTGCACAGAAAATACCTGAGCTCCGAAAATAAGTAATTGCGCTACTTTAGCTTCTGGTGCCCGCTGAGGTACAAAAATCGTAGCAGGCAAACCTTGTGAAGCAGCAAATCCTGCTAAAGAAGAAGCCGCATTTCCCGTGGAAGCACAAGTAATGCGTTCAGCTTTTTTCTCTTGTGCTTTAATAACACCAATTGAACTGGCCCGATCCTTAAAGGACCCTGTTGGGTTACGCCCTTCGTCTTTTACATAGCATGTCTGTACTCCAAGTGCTGAAGCCAAACGAGGAACCTCATAAAGAGGCGTCCAGCCCACATGTAAATGACTGAGTAATTCCGGCTGCTCAATCGGCAGTAGTGGTAAATAACGCCATAGAGAACGGTTGCTGTCGTTTTGTAACTTTTCTTTCGTAAGTACGCGAGAAATTTTTTCATAATCGTAAAGAACATCAAGAATTCCTTCATGATAACCGCAGTCTGGACAATAATAATCTACTGAGCTACTTAAAAACTCCTTGCTACATTTCACACAACGAAGCCCAATGACATAACTCAAACTTGTTAACCTCCTGCGCAAAAAAACTCGCCTTTAATTAAAATTGAATTGAAAGGTTAATTCAGACATTACACATAGGAAACCTATTCTCCTGCTTATAGTTTGTATTTTTTTCTATAAAATTCCAATTCACTTATACTATAAAAAAAGAGGAATGCCGGAGCATTCCTCTTGTCATAAGCTTTACGATATTATCGTATGGAGGCGTAAACTGTTACGCACCCTAAATCAAACTATTTAATTGTCAAAACCCTAGTTGAGTTTACAACAGAATGACCTCCAAGTGAAAAAATGTCATATAAAACAACATCCTGTCCCATTGGACTCACCCTTCTCACTGGATTTTTACTTCTTTCAGTAAACCTTACCTTAATTCGATTATAAACGACATTCAGACAAAAAACAAGCCCTTTTGGCAATATTTTTAAATTTAATATTCATGAATAATCATTATCCATTATTCATAAATTAACCGATTTTAATCTGTATAATAATTAATTAAGCAGCCTGATAAAAGGATATCACGATCATCCTGCGAAAGATTTTGCATAATTAATTCAATGGCTGTTTTCTTGTCGGAATGAATAATATAAGCTGTCACTGTTTCTTTGCCACTCACAATAGCCTGACGAATCGCTGGAATATACAGCAAATCATCTACATTAATTTTTTCCTTGTCGTCACTGGCAATTGTAAAAGGTATCATTCCCCAATTGATAAGATTGCTGCGATAACGTTTTGTCGCATATTCAACAGCAATATTGGCATCTCCACCAAGTACTCTCTGACAAGAAGCTGCTTGTTCGCGTGCTGAGCCATCGCCCGGTTTTATGGCAAAAATAACGCTGCCTAAACCAGTATGAGTCACAAGCTGCTTTATCTGCTCCTCTGACTGTCCTTCATCTATAATCGGCAAAAATATTTTTGCTAAGTCATCGATAGCCCCACCTTCAGCAATCAGCTGCCGTTTCACTTCTAATTGCTGAATAGCCTTGGCTTTTCCCACATAAGCAGGATCTTTACGGGACAAGGTAAATTCGGCCAGACGCAAAGGATTAGAACGATAAGATGAAGTCTCGCCTGATGGAATCAGTTCATCTGTCGTTGTAACAGGATCATGAATGACTGAAGCAAATTTCAAAAGCAAATTTTCCGGTAAAGCACGAACTTTAGGCCATGAAATAATATTGGGTCCAAAAATAAGCTTTTCATCTGAATTTGCTTTACCAAAACCCTGATAAACACGATTGTCATAAATTTGTTTATTAAATTGATAAGTCTGCTGCGAAGGAGTAAATTCCACATCCGTAGCTGCTGTCAGTTGGCCCCCATTTAGAGCGGTCGCCGCAATCGAACGAGCATCCATTAAAGCTACCGATGCCAATTGTCCATCAACAGGCTTGGAACCTTCACGATTAATAAAGTTACGTGTAGTATGACGAATACTTAAGCCATTATTCGCTGGAACATCACCTGCACCAAAGCAAGGACCGCAGAAAGCTGAACGAATGCTGGCACCTGCAATTGTGAGCTGTTCAATAGAGCCATTATTCATTAATTCCAGAAAAACAGGCTGACTAGAAGGATAAACACTTAAAGAAAAATCACCGACACTCTGCTTACCTAAAATAGCTGTCATCGCCACAATATTTTCAAACGTACCGCCAGCACAACCCGCAACAATACCCTGATCCACTTTCAGCCGCCCATTGACAAGCTTCTCTGTTAAATTTAATTTCAAATGAGGATTCTCTATTTTTTGCTGCCCTTCTAACTCTACTTGGCGCAAAATATCTGCTCCATAATCATTCAGTTCATGCACTGTCCATACATTACTTGGATGGAAGGGAAGTGCAATCATCGACTCGATCTTACTTAAATTCACCTTTACAAGGCCATCATAATAACTCACTTCGCCTGGCTCCAGTTTTTGATAAGCCTCCTTACGCCCATGAATCTTATAGTATTTTTCAACCTGCTCATCTGTACACCAAATGGAAGATAAACAGGTTGTTTCTGTCGTCATAACATCAATACCGTTACGAAAATCAACAGAAAGATTTGAAATACCCGGTCCTACGAACTCCATGACTTTATTTTTGACAATTCCCTCTTTAAATACAGCACGAATAATAGCAAGCGCTACATCTTGAGGTCCCACGCCCAATTTCGGCTTTCCATCTAAATATATGGCGATTACTTCGGGACGAGAGATTTCGTACGTACGCTTTAATAGCTGCTTCACAATTTCCGGACCGCCTTCGCCAATAGCCATTGTTCCCAGTGCTCCATAGCGCGTATGACTGTCAGATCCAAGAATCATCTTACCACAGCCTGCCATCATTTCACGCATATACTGATGGATGACAGCCTGATGAGGTGGAACGAAAATTCCACCGAATTTCTTCGCCGCTGAATAACCGAAAATGTGATCATCTTCATTAATCGTGCCACCGACAGCGCACAAACTATTATGACAATTTGTCAACACATAAGGAACAGGAAACTCCTTCAGTCCACTAGCAAGTGCCGTTTGAATAATTCCCACATAAGTAATATCGTGAGAAGTCAGTGCATCAAACCGTAACTGAAGGTTTTTCATGTCATTAGCTACATTATGAGACTTTAAAATTCCATAAGCCATCGTTGCTGTGCATGCTTTTTCTTGCTCTATTTTGTCCTGAATGAGCGGAGATAACCCCGCCTGAGCCAAATGATGATTCACCTCAGCAATTGAACATTGATCCGCATCTTCGACGAGTACCTTGCCCTTAAGTAAATAAACACCTTTCTTCTTAACTTCCACCATACAAATCACGCTTCCTTCCAATGTATAAAATGAATTTTATCGGTACAATAACAATAACATACAAATAATACACGCAATTACCATACCAGGTGCATTCCGCTTAGCCACTTCCATCGGCGATACACCTGCCAATGTAGCACAAATAATCAATCCACCAGCTATAGGAGACATCGTTCGCCCTAAAGCGCCACCAATAGCTGCCATACTCCCCATATTCATCGCTGACAACCCAAATTGAGCCGCATCGACTGTTACAGCCTTGTTAAAAGCAACAGCTGATGCATCACCTGATCCACACATAATTCCTAATATAAACGGACCAAAAGCCGAACTTATTTTAGCTATGGCTGGATTGAAAATCATGGCATTTGTCAACGCCTTAATTAACCCAATTTCATTCATGCCACCTACAAACACAAGGGAACAAATAATAATACCAAAAACATGCCCGAAAGAATTTCCTACCCCCTGCCAAAACTCCTTTGAAATCTTTGCCGGGCTGACACGCGTCACAACAAAGGCACAAAATACACCAATAATCATGGCATGAGAAATACCGAGTGGTTTAAAAGCCGGAACCATATTTGTACTACCCAAAATCAAAATGACCAACGGAATGATCGGCACAATAGCACGCATTAAATTAATCTTTAACTCTTCATTCACATTTTCGACATTTTTGTCAAATATGCTACAGCCCTTATCTTCCTTACGTAAATAAGCAAAAAATAATAAGCTAAAAGCGCCAATAAGCCCGCAAGCCAATAAAGGCATAAAGTGATTGGCAACAATGTCCATCGGCGATTGTTGCGACACATCGGAAATAATAGCTACCTGTGCATATCCCGGATTAAACATAGCTCCATAAGTTCCCGCATAAATAGCCGCACCAGCAATAGCCGGATGAATTCCTGCCGAAATCATGAGTGGAATTAAAATGGATCCTACTGCAGCGGAACAACCTGCCGAACTTGTAATCGATGTATTGATAAACAAAGTAACAATCGTTGCCCCTGGTATAAGCAAAGGTCCAACTCGCTTTAATCCTTTAGCCAATAAATGAATCAAATGTTTATCACATTCTGTCACTTTCATGACCATGGCAAAACCCATGACAGCAATAATAGATTCAAAAAGCTTGTTTTCTTTCATAGCATGAGAAAAAGCATCAAATCCAGCCATGGGATTCCCGGCGATAGTAGCCATGATTAAACCTGAGCAAAACAAAACCATCCGTGTTTCCACTTGCCTAATCAATAAATAAATTGTAACGACAACAATAATACCACCTAAAATCAATAACACAAGATTTCTCCCCCTTCTTATCAATTATTTTTGCCTGTTAAAACTACTATATCACCTTCATTCTAAATCAAAATTTATAGAATTAATTGATAAATCTTAAACGGTGTACGGTATACCATTTAAGATAAAAAAACTCTTATTAGTAATGACAAACCTTTATGTTAAACCAAAGGTTTGCCATTTTTCTTCGTAACCAATTTGAGCAACTGCTGACGCGCATGCTCGACATGCTGTGAAACTAACTGCTCCATCAAATGAATATCTTCATTCATCATAGCCTGTAATATAGCTCGATGCTCACTAATTGCCTCAGTACGACGGACTTCATTTGAAACATTAAGTTTGCGAAACCGCCGAATTGACTCTTGCAACGTCCGGATAAACTCTTTTAACTGTGGCATCTTACTAGCATTCAAGACAATTTCATCAAATTTTTCCAAACCTTTAATGACTACCTCAACATCGCCTTTTTTTTCTACAAGATCTAACTTATCCAGAATAGACGTCAATGCAGCATATTCCACTGTGGAGAGGTGCGACATAGCAGCTTTAAAAGCTAAAACTTCAAGAACTTGGCGGATAGAATAGATTTCTATAATTTCAGCTAAACCGAGTCCTTTGACTATGGCGCCTTTACGCGGAATATACTCCAATAATCCTTCCATCTCAAGCTTACGGATGGCTTCCCGAAGGGGTGTACGACTTGCCCCAAATTTTTCGGCAAAATCCCGTTCTACAATACGCTCACCCTCCGCAATCTCACCATTAAGGATGGCATGACGAAGATAATCGTAAATAATATCACGTATTGGTTTCATTTTTGCAATTTCAGCAGATACACCATACTCATTCAATGATTTCACCCTTATTTTTAAGATTCTGAACACAGTATACCATATTCAATAAAAAAAAGAAATTTCTATTGCAAAAAAAGAGCCCTCTTAAGAGCTCTTTAAAGGTACTTTTGGACAGCCCTATCCTTATACATGATGCGATAACTGGCGAAAACAATGTCCTTCTCTTCTCATAAACATAAAGAATAGAATAAAAGCAATGATACAATCAATGGTCAAAAATACTGTCTGACAAGTTCCGCCCATTAATTGAAGTAAATCTTTTTCAAATATTACCAGAACAACAAAAGCAGGAATAGCCCCTATGCAACTTAAAACAATAAATTCAAACAACAAACCGAAGAGATTTCCCATGACTAAAGCAAAATTGCTTCTCATTCCTATCCTCTCCCTCTGTTATCTACTTCTAGTATATACCGAATATTAAATTAATTCAACCTTTTAATATAATATTTAATATTTAGTTAATTTTTACCTTTAAAGATATTCTGTAAACTAATAAATGAAACAAAAGGATTTTATAGAAAAATAGCGAAAAAAGAATATAATGTTCATTAGTATAATTAAAATTGAACTATTAGGAGGAAAAATGACTATGTCAACTAATAAGCCAGAAACAAACGAGGCTATTTTAGCTGCCTTTGAAACAGTCCTTCCCTACATGAATAAAATCGTTCGTGATGATATGGCTGTGGGATTAACTGACTTAAAAGAATATTTAGGTTACCACCACGCCGAACAATTTGAACTTGATTTACCTAAAGGTAAACCGATTGCAAGCATCGAAACAATTGAAGATTGTATTCGAACCGGCAAATCAACACATGCCGAGATCCCCCCTGATGTCTATGGAAGAACAATTAAAACCATATTTACTCCCATTTACGGAATAAATAATGAAATTATCGGAACTTTAAGTTCAGGTCTTGATTTAGAGCATAGTATGAACCTCATCAAAAATATCGAAGATCTCTCTTCTTCAACAACTCAAGCTTCTGAAAGTGTTGGACAAGTAGCAAAAAGTGCAAGTGATCTCGCTGCTGCCGGTCAAGAGGCCATTAAACGGGTACAAGAGTTAGTCAAAAAAAATAACGATACAACACAAATTCTTGAATTCATTAAAAATATCGCCGCTCAAACCAATTTATTAGGACTGAATGCAGCCATTGAAGCAGCCCGTGCCGGTGAACATGGCAGGGGATTTGCAGTAGTTGCAGAAGAAGTTCGTAAATTAGCCGATCAATCGCAGGATGCCGTAAAAAAAATTCAATTCACTTTACAAGAAGTCGCTCAGTCTATCTCAGAGATTAATAAATCCATCGAATCGACTGGTGCTATTAGTGAAGAGCAAGCAGCAACAACTCAAGAAATATCTTCTACACTAGAACAAATCAATGCTCATACCAAAGAATTGAGCCAGTACGTTGAACGCTATAAATAAGCATCAAAAACATAGTGCGTAGCAAAAAAAAATCCAGCACACTTCCCTGCGGAAATGTGCTGGATTTTTATTTAATTAAAGGCCCAATAAATTTAAAAGTTTCTGATCGGCTACCCCGCTAACTTTAAGTCCCCTATCATGCTGGAACCGCTTAACAGCCTCTTCTGTATCTTTATTAAAAAAACCATCCGCTCTTCCTTCGAGATAACCCAATTTTTTAAGTCTTACTTGGAGCTGGACTACATCTGCACCAATCGCTTCATATTGAAGTATACGCGGACTGCGAAACCTTTCACCTTCAATTCGTACCGATGTGCCCACAGGTACCCATTCAAAAAGTTCTTCAATATCCTTATTACACAATCGAATACAGCCTTGACTAATAAAATGTCCAATACTCCATGGCCGATTCGTACCGTGAATTCCATATCCTCCCCATGGCACATCAAGCCCTAGAAAACGTGTTCCAAAAATATCACCTGATCGATAGGACTTCCAAATAACAATCCAGTCACCAATCGGCGTTGGCGTACTACTTTTACCAACTGCAATCCGATACTTTTTATACAGATTTCCATCATTGTACAATTTTAGAACGCGATCAGAAATGTTGATGACAATCGATATTTTACCAGTTGGAGCTGACAGGAACTGATCAGAAAGAGAAATCAATTCTTGCTCATCTAAATATTCAAATCCTGCAATACTTAAAATTATACTAATAAGAAAAAGCGACGTAATCGCAAAATATGCTTTACGCCAATTGATTTTTACAGAAAAAAGTTTGATCACATCTGTTCCCCCTGCACAATAACTCGCTACATTATATGTGAGGGAACAAAAAAACATGTTTCATTATTTAGCTGCTGTATTCGCTGCGCTTTTCCTGGCTACTTCGTTAGCAGTTTCGGCTGAAGCTGGAATTGAAGCTGAACTTGAACTTGGAGCTCGGTTAGAAGCAGTATCACTCTGAATATTCATCTTAGCCGTAGTTGACTTGGACTTACTACTCGTTGTTGGAATTGTTGAATTCGTTGACGTTTTAGCAGTCGTGGATATACTCGTTGTATCGCTAGCAGAAGAATGCGACGCTTCCGCTACCTTTGTATCTTTCGGCAAAGCCGCCTCATATTCATTAGCCAACATTTGCGCTGATACCAAATAATCCTCATTGATGGTTATTCCTTGAATCTCAGCAATTTTCTTCCTCATTGCAACAATATCAGGCAACCAATAACTAATCTCATCAATATAAACAGGTCGACCAGAAACCATATCGGTTTGAATGCCTTGCTTATAAGCATCAGTGATGACTTTACTTAAACTCAGCATTTGACTAACTGGCATATCTGTCTGAAAAACAGAATTTGCTTCCTGAATCACACCAGGTAATTTAGTAATGATCGACGGACTCATAATATCGTCTAGCAAAGCTTTAGCAAATTTTTGCTGGCGCTCAATTCGACCAATATCTCCCATTTCATCATGACGAAACCGAACATATTGCAACGCTGTATTGCCATCCATATGCTGTAAACCAGGCTGCAAATCAATAAGACCATCATTATCGACTTCGCCCTCATCATAAGGATCATAATAATACATCCTTTTATCTACATTGATATCCACGCCACCTAAGGCATCAATCACTTTTTTAAACCCATCCATATTAATAGCTACATAATAATCAATAGGAATGCCTAACAACTCTGAGACCGTCTGCTCCGAAAGTTTAGGCCCACCATAAGCATAAGCATGACCAATTTTATTCGGCTCATAACCAGGAATTTTCACCCGACTATCGCGCGGTACCCACAACATAGACACATTTTTGGTATCTGTATCCACAGTAACTACACAAGTAACGTTAGAACGCCCAGGGTCATCTTTCCTTTTATTAATGCCTAACAATAAAATATTAATTTTTTTATGCGTTATGATTTGACTCACAATTGGACTATCCTGACTATGCAATCCTAAAAAAAATGCTCCTGCAATAACAGTTATAAAAGTAACTAACAGAGCTACGATAATAGCTATGCGTTTTATCTTATTTTTTCTCTGTGGAACGATAGGATTTTCTATTTGCGCCGCCAAAAAATACACCCTCTTTTTTCTGATAAAAGCCCCAATTCAGAAACCTATTATTTAATACTACAATAACAGAATATCAACAAAATGGTCAAGGTTTTTACAAATTAACTAAAATTTTGTCATTTTATTTTAACACGTAAAATAAATAAAAAGGGCCGCATTGCTGCGAACCCTTGATTTTTTTGGTGACACACCGGGGAATCGAACCCCGAACCTACTGATTAAGAGTCAGTTGCTCTGCCAGTTGAGCTAGTGAGTCATATATATTGGCTGGGGCACTAGGATTCGAACCTAGGGATGCGGGAGTCAGAGTCCCGTGCCTTACCGCTTGGCGATGCCCCAAAAGTGATTTACTAGAACATTATATTACTTTACAGCTGTTATGTCAATCATATTCTATAATATTTTAACGATAATTTATATATATTGATATGATTATTTAACTGGATACTTAGCCTTCTAGTGACCCGTAAGAATACATAATAAGTATCTCTTTGGTATATTTTATAGACTTAGACAACCTTGTATAGTACTATAGAAAGAAAGGAAAATCATCCTAAATTTCAAATTTATTCAGGAAGGTGTTTAGCATGAATAAAGAATATAAAATGAAATATGGAAAAGATGAATTGTCTTTTTCACTTGATTCTTCTCTAATTGTGGATGAATTAGTCATTAAGAAATTTCCTGAATTGCCTGACCCAGCTGCAGCAATTCGAGAAGCTATCCGCAATCCAATTGATTCTAAACCACTCAACAAAATCGTTAAACCTGGTCAAACAGTCGCTTTTATTGTCAATGACCCCACTCGTGTCGCAAATAGCTACGTCTTTATGCCCATTCTATTAGATGAGCTAAATGCCGTAGGCATACCTGATGAAGATATGCGAATTGTCTTTGCTCTAGGCACGCATCGCCTAATGACGGAGCAGGAAATGATTGAAGCAGTTAGTCCAGCTGTTGCAAAACGAGTAAAAATGTATAACAGCAACTGTAGAAATAAAGAAGACTTTCAATTTTTTGGTACTACATCGCGTGGAACGCCTGTCTATTTTAATAAACTCGTTACTGAAGTCGATCATATCATTTGCACAGGCAATATTGTTCATCACTTTTTCTCTGGGTTTGGCGGTGGCCGTAAAGCCATGCTTCCCGGTGTAGCTTATTATGAAACAGTTCGGAAAAATCATTCTATGATGTTAGACCCAAATGCAGTGATTGGTAAATTAGAAGGTAATCCCATTTATCATGATCAGGTCGAGGGAGCAGAAATGTGCCGCCCCTCATTTCTCCTCAATGTTGTGCTTAATGAAAAAAAGAAATTTTTAAAAGTTTTTGCTGGTGATTATATAAAAGCCCATCAAGTCGCCTGCGAGTTTGTCAATGAGGTATATGGAGCAAGAATTAAGCAGGAAGCCGACCTTGTTATTGCTACCTGTGGCGGCTATCCAAAAGATATTAACGTCTACCAGTTACAAAAGACGATGGATAATGCGTGGTGCGCTGTCAAGCCGGGTGGCATGGTTATCCTCTTAGGTGAATGTATCGAAGGTACAGGATCAGAATTATATGAAAAAACCATGCAAAAATATAAAACTCCCGCTGAAGTAGAAACAGCTATTCGAACTGATTTTCAAATTGGTGCACATAAAGCCTATGCTGTAACACGTTTAATGAATAAGGCGGAATTCGTCCTTGTTTCTTCCCTAGATCCTCAGCTTGCTAAGACACTCCTTTTCACACCCGCCAAAGATATGAATGAAGCATTGCAACTGGCGTTTAAAAAATTAGGCTCTCATCCAAGCATTACACTCATGCCAATGGGAAGCTTCACTGTTCCCCATATGTAATGATTCAAAAAACGCGTATCACCGAAAAGTGATCCGCGTTTTTATTATGTTTATTCTTAATTAAATATCAAGATTTTTTACAGTATGAGCATAATCTTCGATAAATTTCCGACGTGGTTCTACCTTATCTCCCATTAATATCGAAAAAATTTCATCAGCCATCATACCGTCTTCTAATGTTACTTGAAGATTCGTGCGGCCTTCTGGATTCATCGTCGTATCCCATAATTGCTCGGGATTCATTTCGCCAAGACCTTTGTAGCGTTGCACACTAATATTGTCTCGTCCGATTTTACCCAGTAAACGACCCATTTCATCATCACTGTACACATACCAGCTTTCCCGACCCTTTTTGATTAAATATAAAGGAGGCTGAGCAATATATACTCGTCCATTTTCGAGCAGCGGCTTCATATAGCGATAAAAGAAGGTTAAGAGTAATGTTCGAATATGCGCTCCATCCACATCGGCATCTGTCATAATGATAATTTTTCCATAACGACTCTTTTCTAAATCAAATTCTTCACCAATACCATTACCAAAAGCTGTAATCATGGAGCGAATTTCTTCATTATTTAATATCTTATCCAATCGCGCTTTTTCTACATTTAATATTTTACCACGCAATGGCAAAATTGCCTGAAATCTCCTATCACGACCTTGTTTTGCGCTACCACCAGCAGAATCACCCTCAACAAGATAAATTTCTGTTTGCATAGGATCTTTGATGGAACAATCAGCTAATTTTCCTGGTAAAGAACTGATTTCCAATGCGCTTTTGCGACGCGTTAATTCACGCGCTTTCCGTGCTGCTTCACGTGCACGAGACGCCATAATCGTTTTTTCAATGATTTTCTTCGTAATCGCCGGATTTTCCTCAAAAAACTCTGATAAGCCCTCACTAACAATGGAATCCACAATACCGCGAACTTCACTATTCCCTAATTTTGTTTTTGTTTGACCTTCAAATTGCGGATCTTGGACTTTTAAGCTAATGACACCTGTCAAGCCCTCACGAATATCATCACCACTTAAATTTTCATCATTTTCTTTCAACTGATTAAGCTTACGAGCATAATCATTAATCGTACGGGTCAGGGCAATTTTAAATCCACTTAAATGGGTTCCGCCTTCCTGAGTATGAATGTTATTAACAAAGGAAAATAAATTTTCCGTATAACTATCATTATATTGTAGAGCAATTTCAACAATCGTTTTATCTTTACTGCCATTGAGGTAAATCGGCTGCGGCTGCAAAACATCTTTATTCTGATTTAAATGCTCGACAAAAGAAACAATACCACCTTCAAAACAATAACTTTGTCTTACATCCGTTCTTTCGTCAATAATATCAATCGATAAGCCTCGATTAAGATAAGCCAGTTCTCTAAGCCTCTGTCTCAATATGTCAAAATGATATTCTAATTCCTCAAATATTTCACTATCCGGCTTAAATGTAACTTCTGTTCCTGTCTCATCTGTTGTACCAATTTTTCTTAGCTTGCGAGCCGTAGCCCCCCGTTCAAAACGCATATCATAGACAAAACCACCGCGCTTCACCTTCACTTCCAGCCATTCACTCAAAGCATTAACAACAGAAACACCAACACCATGTAAACCGCCTGATACCTTATATCCCTCACCACCAAATTTACCACCGGCATGAAGAACCGTCATAACTACCTCTACTGCAGGTAGTCCAATGGCATGCATATCAACAGGAATACCGCGGCCATTATCTGTCACAGTAATGCTATTATCCGGATGAATAAATACATGTACCGTATCACAATAGCCTGCTAATGATTCATCAATAGCATTATCAACTACTTCATATACTAAATGATGTAATCCCCTTGACGAAGTACTGCCAATATACATACCAGGCCGTTTACGAACAGCTTCCAAGCCTTCTAAAACCTGAATTTGCTTAGCACCATAATGGCCTGATGTGGATGTGACGGCCTCAATTTCATTTTCTGTCAAATGACCGTTAATTGGCGTGTCTTCTAATTTTTTTTCATTTATCATATCTGTATCGTTTGTACTCATAGTTCCCTCCAAATAAATCTTTTACTCTTCTTCCCTATCTTCCTGAGGTTCTGCTTTAATATATCCAGCTCGCTTTTTCAACGTAATTGATGAAATAGCTGATAAATAAACTTTATTATCTGTAACAATAAAGCTTTTTGCATTGCCATCAGAAATATCTTCTACTTTTTTTTCATTGCGTTTCGCTGTAATAAACTTTTGATTAATACCGGATTTTACAGCTGTCATATCCGTAATTGTTACAATATTTTTTAAAGGAATAACATAGTCACTGCCGATATGCAAAAACATTTTTTTTCCTCCTGACTTTACTCATGGTTTTCTCAATTAAATCGTTATTAAGAAATTCAGGTTTCGTCGATGTGAGTAGCATCACTAATGTAGATTCAACAAGAGGCGGGGGTACTGTTTTTTCCATTTCTCTGATCATCTGCAAAATAAGCTGCTGTCGTGCTTTGCGAAATTCAAAAGCTGAGCATTCAATAAAATTTTTACATTCTCGATATTGAAGCCAAGGCGCTTCCTTGAGCACTTTATAAATTTCTCCAATCCGCATCTGACGAGCTTCAATGGAACAAACAGTACAATACGTATCCTGAGGAGGACAAAGAGTACGACATTTTGCACAAGGATGATAATGTTGATCCTTTTTATATTTGGTTAATTTACAATCTTTTACAAGTAGCGAAAATACATGCTGCCTTAATTCTTGCGTCTCAATGGAATCAGTTAATTGACGAATCTGCGCTACTTCTTCTTTTGTAAGCAAAATAGAACGGATTTTCGCTGAAAGTGAAAGCTCAATTTCTCCTTTATCAGAATTTTCTTGTCGTTGAATGGATCCAGTTTGATACTTAATATCTGTAACAACTTTGCTTTGAGCAAAATGGTTCAACTTTTTTATGAGCGATTCTTTCATCATCATCAGGTGATGACACCATACAGAACTATTTACAGCCACAAAAAGTAGTCCATGATTCATTGATATAGGGCGAGTATGACAAGCAATTTCTGCTCCAACAATCTCATGCCAACGATAAAAAATCATTTCCATACGAAATTTATGATGAAGACCTAATTTTTGAAAAGCTTTCGGAATAACAACGGCGATCTTTTCCAAGACAATCACCCAATTTTATCTTATTTTACCCGACCTTGTTCAATAGTATAAACTTTTCCAAAATGATTTTTAGGAAAATCACTTTCATCTGTAGCCGTAATAAATGTTTGAATACGATTTTTGATAAACTCCAGCAAATAACTTCGTCGATTCATATCCAATTCACTCATCACATCATCAAGCAACAAAAAAGGGTATTCGCCTGTTTCGACTTTGATATATTCTAATTCAGCTAGTTTAAGCGACAAAATAGCTGTCCGTTGCTGTCCTTGCGAACCATACGTTTTCGTATCAATAGAATTAATCGTAAAACCAAGGTCATCACGATGAGGGCCCACACTTGTACTACCACGCCAAATATCTTTTTCGTGTGATTCGATGAGTTTGTTTTTCAGCCACTGAGCAATAACCACGCGATCATCGCTTAGTATTGCATCCTCATGACCGTGTTGAATATATGTAACAACTAGTTTTTCAGCACAACCAGTTAATTGCTCATGCATCTCACGAGCAAGTAGAGCTAATTTTTGAATAGTATAAAGACGCTTGTACACAAGATAAGAACCAATTTCAGCCAAGTTCTCATCCCAGGGAATTAGCAAGCTTTCCGATGCTTTTTTTTCCCTGATATTTTTCAGCAGTGTATTACGCTGTAAAACAATGCGATTATAGTGTAATAGCTGTTTATAATAAACAGGACTGATCTGTGATATTTCAATATCTAAAAAACGCCGCCGTTCTGCTGGTGCGCCTTTTAATAAATAGAGATCATCAGGTGAAAAAAGTACAGCATGAAATAATCCTATTAGCTGATTTTGCCTTATAGTATCTTGATCTAATGAAATTTCTTTTTTTTGGCCCCTTCGAAACTGAAGGGTTATTTCATGTTGTGCATCATAAAGGCTTATATCAAGTCTCACCATACATTGCTCTTGGACAAATTGAATGAGCTCTTCATCATGAGCAGAACGATAAGATTTACCTAATATCGCCAGATAAAGAGCTTCAAGTAAATTTGTTTTTCCTTGTGCATTTTTACCAATGAATACATTGATATTGTCTGGAAAGGCTAAGGTGCATTCATCATAA
Organism: Pelorhabdus rhamnosifermentans; assembly: GCF_018835585.1. Lineage (NCBI taxonomy): Bacteria > Bacillati > Bacillota > Negativicutes > Selenomonadales > Sporomusaceae > Pelorhabdus > Pelorhabdus rhamnosifermentans. The sequence continues at coordinate 28,185 of NZ_JAHGVE010000024.1, read as the reverse complement.
TTCCGATAATGCCTTAGTTTAACTTGATCAATTCGCATTTTTTACAACAACCACTTGATAAGAGCCGAGCCCTTTTATTGTAATCTTATCTTTATCTTTTAATTTTTTGCGTTTTTCCGTTACTAGCTGACCATTTAAGGTAATCATCTGATCAGCTAACCAATTTTTTACTTGACCGCCTGTTTCGACGATACCTGCCCATTTCAAAAATTGATCTAATTGAATAGACTCTGTATTTATTTCAATAAGTTCCATAAAATCTCCTGCTTTTTAGTTTGATCGTACAGGTGTAATGATATAAATATATTGATCATCATGAAGCGGTTGAATCGCTGCCGGGCTAAGAGGAGTATTTAACGAAAAAGTAAGTTCATCAGTTGTAACATTTTTCAAAATATCGCTCACATATTTGGCATTAAAAGCAATATCCAATTCATTGCCTTTGATATCAGCTTCAATTGTTTCAGAAGCCTTACCAAGTTCTGGATTATTTGAATGAATAGTAATTTGGTTTCCTTTAAAGGAAAATTTAATGACATTATAATCGCCATCGCGAGCAATTAAAGATACGCGTTCAACAGCATCTAAGAATTGATCACAATTTACGGTGACAATTGTAACAAAATCGTTGGGGATAACTTTTTGATATTCAGGGAAAGTTCCTTCGATGAGCCTTGAAACAATATAAACATTATCAAATGAAAAAGCTACCTGATTTTTTTGCCAAGAAATATTAACGTCAAATGGAATATCTGATGTTAATAACCGGGCAAGTTCATTTAGAATTTTAGATGGGATGATCATTTTAATTAGTCCTTCAAAACTATCAATGGCATCTCTTTTGAGTGCTAAGCGATGAGTATTTGTTGCAACCATAGTAACATTTTGATTGTTTGCTTCAAGTAATGCACCTGTAAAGATCGGGCGTGAATCTTCTATTGCACAGGCAAAAATGGTCTTTTTTATCATATCACGTAATACATTGTCTTTTATTGATAATACATTTTCATGTGTTAATGGTTTCAGTACAGGAAATTCTTCAGCAGGTAAGCATAATAAATTAAACTGAGCAAAATTTGAAGTGATTTTTACTGTTCGATCTTCTGTAGAGGATTCGATGTGCACGTTGTCACCTGATAAATGGCGTACCATTTCTTGGAACATCTTTCCTGACAAAACACTGATTCCTTCTTCTTCAATATTTGCTTCAATTGTACAAGTAATACCTATTTCATAATCTGTTGCCTGTAATTCTAATTGATTGTTTTTAGCTGATAAATAAATGCCTGTGAGAATTTGCATAGGCGTTTTAGTTGCAATAGCTTTTTGAACTGTTTGAACAGCGTGATTTAGTTGTTCTCTTGTACATGTTAATTTCATTTATTTTTCCTCCAGATAAATTGATTATGCATAAGTTATAAACAGAAAATGTTGAGTATATTATTAATAGTAAGTACATATAATAATAAAATATATAGTCATAATAGTAGTAGGGCCTGTTAATATGTTGGTAAGTCTTGTTTTTCCCTGTCGAATATAGGGATTTCATGTGTGTAATTTGTTGATAACTAGCAGGGGGCTTATCCACATTTCCACAGTAAAATTCATCAAAAAACTTATACACAATTCATTGACAGGATATGTGCAGACTTACAAACAAGGTTATGCACTAAAACAGGTGATAAGTGTTTAATTATTTTCGATACGCTTAATTAGCTCTAAAATGGTGGTGTTAAGTTTTGAGTCTTCATTACGTTCACGACTAATTTTGTCATGTGCATGAATAACTGTTGTATGGTCACGACCACCAAATATTTCACCAATACGTGGTAGTGAAGTATCTGTGAGTTCTCGGCACAGGTACATGGCAATTTGTCGCGGAAAAGTGATATTACGCGTTCTTTTTTTTGCGGACAAGTCGTCTAATTTAATCTTAAAAAAATTCGCTACTTCGTCTTGTATAAGTTCATTCGTAATTTGTTTTGGACGATCATTTGGTAGAATATCTTTGAGTGATTCTGCGCATAAATCAAGATTAATGGCCTTGTTTGTCAGTGAAGCATAGGCCATGACACGGATTAAAGCACCTTCAAGCTCACGAATGTTGTTATCAATACGACTGGCTATGTAAACCATGACGTCATTGGGAACATTGAGTTTTTCGAGGAGCGCTTTTTTACGTAATATAGCAATCCTCGTCTCAAGGTCAGGTGGTTGAATATCTGTAATAAGACCCCATTCAAATCTGGATCTCAGTCTGTCTTCGAGGGTGGGAATTTCTTTTGGGGCACGATCACTCGATATGATAATTTGTTTATTTGCGTCATGAAGCGTATTAAATGTGTGGAAAAATTCTTCTTGTGTATGTTCTTTTTTCGATAAAAACTGGATATCATCAACAAGTAGTACATCGATATTGCGATATTTGTTTCTAAAACTGTCGGGATTACCATCGCGAATAGAATTAATGAGCTCGTTTGTAAATTTTTCACTCGAAATATATAGAACTTTACTATCTGGATGATGTTCTAATATGCGATGACCAATAGCATGCATGAGATGAGTTTTTCCAAGACCAACTCCGCCATAAATGAAAAAAGGATTATATACCTTGGCTGGTACTTCAGCTACAGCTAGTGAAGCTGCATGAGCAAAACGATTGGAATTTCCAATCACAAAGGTTTCAAATACATATTTGGGATTGAGTGTAGATGCAGAATCTTCCTGTGGCGTTTTGGATGGCTTTTCTTCAACAGGAGTCATGATGTTGTTTGAGTTGTTATGTTCAATGACTTGGATTTTGTCGGCAGTTGAAGTTGTTTCAACGGGGATTTCGGAAGTTTCTTCTGTTTCCACTTCTTCTTCCTCATCTTCTAAATTAAGATTAGTAAAAATGATCTCTAATGGTTTTTTTGTGACAAATTGAACAGTTTGCTCAATCATAGGGCGGTAACGACGTTCTAACCAGTCTTTAATAAATTGTTTTGGTGTGCCAATTTCAAAGGTTGTCTCTGTCATCGACAAAGGGATAGTTGATTTTATCCATGTGTCAAAGATGGGCTTAATGACTTCTTTTTTCATAATACTGAGTACTTGTTCCCAGACAGCCGCCATAAGTGTAGTGTTGTCCAATTTGTTTCAATCCTTTCTTTTGTTGCAAAATAACAGCTAACCATAATAGAGCAACATAAGTTATCCACAGTGTTATCAACAGGTGTGAATAACTTATGTTAAATAATGGGGTTTAAGGCGAAAAAAAAATACATCAGCGAAAAATTTTTTTCACGCGCTCTTGTATTTTCTAGGATTATAAAATTATCCGTAAATGTGGATAAACCTGTGTATAAGTGTATATAATTGTGTATAAGTTGTGTATTTTGTTGAATAACTCGGGAGAATAATTCGTTTAGGTCTTTTATTCATACTCATATTAACAAAATATGCAGGAGTTATCAACATTTATTTAGTATTTATCGACAGAGAATATGAAAATATCCACAATAATTGTCAATAAGTCTATTGATGCCTTTTTCTGAGTGACTTTTTTAATAACCAAATTTCTTGACACTAGCCTACTTGCTGGTCTATAATCTTTAGTAGTTAAAATGTATGATTTTAACATGGGATAATCGTGTTCTGTTAAGGGAGGTGTAGGCTATATGAAACGCACATTTCAACCGAATACTTTGTGGAAGAAAAGAACGCATGGTTTTCGTGAACGGATGAAAACTCAAGGTGGACGTCTTGTTTTGAAAAAAAGACGTGCTAGAGGCAGAAAAAAACTGTCTGCATAAATAGGCCGCCTGAGAGTGGCCTTTTTTTCCTATTATTTAGGGTGTGAATGACGATGATTAAAAAGTATGGTTTAGTGAAGGCACAGTTGCTTAGAAAAAATAAGAACTATCAATTTGTTTACCGTGTGGGTAAATCTTATGCTAATAAAATGGCTGTGCTTTATGTTTTGAAGAATTCTTTACAGCAACATCGGATCGGTTTTGTAACAGGCAAACGTTTAGGCGGGGCTGTTATACGAAATCGGGTTAAGCGTTTATTTAAAGAAGCGTTTCGTTTAAATCAGGCTAAATTAGCGCCTGGTTGTGATCTAGTAGTTATTGGCCGGGCTCCTGTAGTTGGGCAGAGCCAAGCGGCGGTCACACAATCTTTAATGGATTTATGTAGGAAAGCAAAAGTATTATTGTAGGCTGGAAGAGGGCTGGATGGATGAAATGGGTTATATTACTATGCATTCGCTTTTATCAGATTGCAATTTCTCCTTTTAAACCGGCGACATGCCGGTTTATTCCGACATGCAGTGAATATGCGCGTTTGGCTGTTGAAAAGCACGGGGCTGTCAGAGGTGGTTGGATGGCGATAAAACGGATATGCCGTTGTCATCCTTTTCATCCCGGTGGGTATGATCCTGTTTAGTATAAAATGATGTAATATTTTTAAGGCATAAGTATTAGAGGAGTGGATTTTTTTGGATTTTATTAGTCATATTCTGCAGCAGATTTTGTTGTTTTTTTACGGTATAACAGAAATGCTTGGGTTTGCTAACTATGGTGTGGCCATTATTTTGCTTACAATTGTTATTAAAATGGCACTGTATCCATTGACGGTGAAGCAGGTCAAATCAATGAAATCGATGCAGGAATTGCAGCCAAAGATTAAAGAAATGCAGGCGAAATATAAAGGAAATCCAGAAAAATTAAATAAAGAAATGGCTGCTTTCTATAAAACAGCTGGTGTCAATCCTTTAGCAGGATGTTTGCCTCTAATTATTCAAATGCCTTTCTTGATTGGTATTTTTTATGCCATTCGGGACTTCCAGTATGCTGGTCAAACGGGTTTTTTATGGCTCAGTGATTTGTCTCATCCTGATCCTTATTATATTTTACCTGTTCTTTCTGCTTTGACGACGTATATTCAACAGAAGCAGACAACAACTGAAATGACTCAGCAGAATAAAATGATGATGATTTTTATGCCATTATTTGTTGGTTATATTAGTTTCACTTTCCCATCGGGTCTTGTACTGTATTGGAGTGTAGGTAATCTGATTCAGATTGCTCAACAATGGTTTATGTACCGGAAAAAAGCTACCGGCGCCCAAGAGGAGGCTAATTAAAACATGATCTGTGTTGAGAAAACAGGAAAAACCATTGAAGAAGCCATCGAAAGTGCCTTGAGTGAGCTCGATGTCTTGCGTGAGAGAACAACATATGAAGTTCTTGAGTCGCCAAGTAGAGGTTTTCTCGGTTTTGGTAGTAAACAAGCACGGGTGAAGGTTTCGGTTATTCCTATTGATCCAGTTGAACAAGCGAAACTTTTCTTAAATGATATTTTTAAGAAAATGAATTTAAAAACAACCATGGAACAAACTAAGACAGACGATGCCGTAATGTTTGTTATCCATGGAGCGGACCTTGGAGTGCTCATTGGCAAACATGGGCAAACGCTTGATGCACTTCAGTATTTGACAAATTTGGCGGCCAATCGTGATGCTGAAGTAAGGACACGCATTTTACTTGATGTGGAAAATTATCGTAAACGTCGTACGGATACGCTGACAGCACTTGCCTTTAGGCTGGCGGAAAAAGTGAAGCGGCGTGGTGAGCGCGTGGCTTTGGAACCCATGAGTCCGCAAGAACGGCGTACTATTCATATGGCTTTGCAAGGTGATCCGAAAATTTCCACTTATAGTGAGGGTGATGAGCCCTATCGGAAAGTAGTTATTACGTTAAAAAAATAACAGATATGCACATGCAACCGTCCGCTTTCTGCCCAGCGTCTTTTTTGTGGGATGAATGCGGGCGGTTATGTATTCATGGCGAAAGATTTGAGGAGTGATGAGATGGATGTTGAGGATACAATCAGTGCAGTAGCCACTGCTGTAGGTGAAGGTGGCATCGGTATTGTTCGAGTCAGCGGTCCAAAGGCTATGACAATAGCTGAGAGGCTATTTTGTAGTGCTACAAGTAAGAATATTGCTGATGCGCCAGGACATTCAGCTTTATATGGCCATGTCGTGGAATCTGATACGCGTAAATGTATTGATGAAACTTTATTATTAATTATGCGCGCTCCTCATTCTTATACGTGTGAAGATGTCGTAGAATTTCAGTGCCATGGTGGAGCTGTTCCGCTGAGAAAAGTTCTTGAAGCTACGTTAAAAGTAGGAGCACGCTTAGCTGAGCCAGGTGAATTTACTAAGCGGGCCTTCTTAAATGGTCGGATTGATTTGACGCAGGCGGAAGCTGTTATGGATATTATCCGTTCGAAAACAGCTGCTTCACTTCAAGTAGCTGTCCAGCATTTATCAGGCAATTTATCTCAGCAAATCAAAGAAATTCGCCAAGCACTTCTTTATATGATTGCTCATTTGGAAGCAGCCATTGATTTTCCTGAAGAGGATATTGAAGAACTATCGGCAAGGAAAGTAAAAGAAGGCATTGAACCTATTTTAGCCAAGTTAGGTAAGCTGGTTTCTTCCGCTCATAGTGGCAGAATCTTACGAGAAGGTCTCAAGACAGTGATTATTGGTAAACCGAATGTAGGAAAATCAAGTTTACTTAATGCCTTGCTAAAAGAGAATAGGGCTATTGTCACGTCTATAGCTGGAACTACTCGTGATAGTATTGAAGAGTATGTTAATGTTCAGGGAATTCCTCTTAATATTATTGATACGGCAGGAATTCGAGAAACAGAAGATATTGTTGAAAAACTTGGCGTAGCAAAATCACGTGAACTTGTCAGTGGCGCAGATCTTATTTTGGTTATATTAGATAGTTCCATGCCTTTGTCGCCAGAGGATCGTCAGGTCATTGACTTGACAAGGTCACAGCACGGTTTTGTGTTATTAAATAAATCTGATTTACCAGCTCAGTTAGCTGTGGAAGAAGTGCGGGATTTAGTAGGTCAGTGGCCTATCATTTCGCTTTCACTTGAGACAGGTGAAGGAATGGCTGAATTGGAACAAAGCATTGTTGATGAAGTTTATGAGGGGCAAGTTTCGTCTGAGGCGGTCTATGTGAATAATGTACGTCATGTACATTGCTTAAATCAGGCTCAGCACCATTTACAAGAGGCCTTGCATACCATTGAGCAGTCCATGCCTATTGATTGTATTGTCATTGATTTGCGCGGGGCTTGGGAGAGTCTTGGCGAGATTACGGGGGACACAGTTGGTGAAGATTTATTAAATCAGATTTTTAGCCAATTTTGTATTGGAAAGTAGGAGATGATCGCTTTGTATAATGCAGGTGACTATGATGTCGTTATTATTGGAGCGGGACATGCTGGGTGTGAGGCGGCTTTGGCGAGCGCACGCCTGGGCTGTAAGACCTTGCTTGCTACGTTAAATATGGATAATATTGCTCTTATGCCATGTAATCCGGCTGTTGGAGGACCTGCTAAGGGGCATTTGGTAAGGGAAATTGATGCACTTGGCGGTGAGATGGGCATCAATACAGATAAAACGTGTCTTCAAATGCGGATGTTGAATACAGGCAAGGGACCTGCTGTTCATGCACTTAGAGCGCAGTCTGATAAAAAACAATATCAGCTTTTAATGGCTCAGACCGTAGAAAATCAGCCTAATCTAACAGTAAGCCAGCTACTTGTGGAAGAGATTCTTGTTCATGATGGACAAGTGACAGGTATTGTCACTGAGACAGGCGAGAAATTTTCGGCAAAAGCCGTAGTTATTGCAACAGGGACATATTTACGTGGTCGTATAATTTTAGGGGAACTTGTATACGATGGGGGACCGAATGGTCAACGGGCGGCAGTCAATTTATCGACATGTTTAAAAAAATTGGGTATTGAGCTTATGCGATTTAAGACTGGAACTCCGGCAAGAGTGGATAAGAGGACGGTCAATTTCCAGGCCATGACCATTCAACCAGGTGATAAGGAACCCCATTATTTTTCATTTATGCACGAAAATTCGCAGCGAGAACAGCTGCCTTGCTATCTTACTTATACGAACAACCTGACACATGAGATTATTCGTTCCAATCTTCATCGTGCTCCGATGTATACGGGATTGATAGAAGGGACGGGACCGAGATATTGTCCTTCCATTGAAACGAAAATTGAACGATTTTCCGATAAGCCGGCTCATCAGGTGTTTATCGAACCGGAAGGCGTTCAAACTAATGAAATGTACGTGCAAGGCATGTCTACAAGTTTGCCTATGGATGTACAAAGCGATTTTTTACATACGATTGCTGGTTTGGAAGAGGCGGCAATTATGCGGCCTGGTTATGCCATTGAATATGACTGTCTCGACCCGCAGCAATTAACATTGTCATTGGAGGTAAAAGCGATCTCGGGTCTTTTTTCAGCGGGTCAATCGAATGGTACATCTGGTTATGAAGAAGCAGCGGCACAGGGGCTTATGGCGGGTATTAATGCAGTGCTCAAGGTACAGGGTAAAGATCCTTTTGTACTTGGACGATCAGATGCCTATATTGGCGTTCTTATCGATGATTTAGTTACAAAGGGAACGGAAGAACCTTATCGGATTATGACATCGCGGGCTGAATATCGTTTGATCTTACGTCAAGATAATGCTGATTTGCGCTTAACGGAAAAAGGACGGGAAATTGGTCTTGTATCAGACGAAAGGTATGTACGATTTATTGAAAAAAAGGCGGCTATTGCGCAAATTACAGCAGAGCTTAAGGCCGCTGTTGTTACGCCTAATGATGAGATGCAGGAAAAACTCAAAGCGCTTGGTACAGCAGAACTCCGTAACCCCATTAGTCTGTATGATTTACTGAAGCGTACGGAGCTTACTTATGAAAAAATGCAAGGCTTTTTTGATCTGCCTGTAATTGATGCCGAAGTACAGCAGCAAATCGAAATTACAACGAAGTATGAGGGTTATATTAAAAAGCAGTTCGAGCAAGTAGAACGTTCAGCCAAATTAGAAGCAAAAAGGCTACCACAGCATTTTGATTATGAACAAATTCAAGGATTGGCTCTGGAAGCTCGCCAGAAGCTCAATAAGATTCAACCTTTTTCTGTTGGACAGGCGTCTCGAGTTTCGGGTGTTTCGCCAGCCGATATTTCCATTTTAATGATTTATTTAGAACAATTAAGACGGCGTGGGGAGGCTTAATATGAATTTTACTGAAGCTCTTCAGCGAGCTGCGGCAGATTATGGCTTAACTCTTAGTGAGGAACAGCAGCAGCAATTTATCCGTTATTATGAACTTCTTATTGAATGGAATAAAAAAATTAACCTTACAGCTATTACGGGACCTTGTGATGTGGCTGTAAAGCATATCATTGATTCTTTGTCTTGTTATGACAAAACGTTGTTTCTGCCTCACGCGAAGGTTATCGATGTAGGGACAGGTGCTGGTTTCCCGGGGATTCCACTAAAAATATGGCGTCCTGACTTGAAATTGACACTGCTTGATTCTTTGAATAAGCGTTTAATTTACTTAAAGGAAGTAGTGGATCAATTAGGACTTAAGCAGGTTACAATTGTTCACAGTCGTGCTGAAGATGGTGCTCATGACAGAGAATTACGCGAAAAATTTTCTGTTGTTACATCGCGGGCTGTAGCACGTATGACTGTTTTAACAGAACTTTGCTTACCACTTGTTTGTACAGGTGGGCATTTCTTGGCACTTAAGGGTAAGGATACGTTTAATGAAGTGGAAGCAGCCAAAAAGGCCATTCGGATTTTAGGGGGAGAAGTAATTTCTATTCGCCCTGTCCATTTACCAGGCTTAAATGATGAGAGAAATATAGTTATTATAAAAAAACTCAGGCCGTCACCTTCACATTATCCTCGTCGACCAGCGATGATTGAAAAAAAGCCTTTATAAAAGAGGAACTTGTCTTTTTTTTGACGAATATTAATTGTAAGATATTTGCAGGCGAGGATGTGATTCTTATTAAAGGGTTTGCCAAATTTTTAGGGATTGGCAATGATAAGGAAGTTGAAGCTGTAGTAGAAGCATTTATTCCGAATGAATCTGTCTCAGACGGTGCTAATAATAAAGTAAATCAAGCTGTTCTAGAAATTTCACCGGATCAAATCATTCCCAATCCTTTTCAGCCGCGTAAGACTTTTCATGATGAATCTCTGCAAGAATTGGCAGAGTCGATTAAAGAATTTGGTGTTATTCAACCGTTGCTAGTTCGCCAAGTAGGCAATAACTATGAATTAATTGCTGGCGAACGGCGGTTACGGGCTTCAAAATTAGCTTGTCTTACAGTCATTCCTGTTATTGTCAAGTCGCTGAATGATAAGGAAATGGCTGAGCTGGCCATGATTGAAAATTTACAGCGTGAAGATTTGCACTTTTTAGAAGAGGCCGAGGGATTTCAGCAACTGATTTCGCACTTTGGTTTGACTCAGGAAAATATGGCACAACGTGTTGGTAAAAATCAGTCCACCATTGCCAATAAGCTTCGGCTATTGAAATTATCACCTGAAGTGCGCCAGTTACTTCGTGAGCATAATCTCACAGAACGTCATGCCCGGGCGTTACTTAAAGTAGAAAATGAGGCACAGCAGCTCGATGTACTCAATACAGTAATTGAAAATAAAATGAACGTGCGAGAAACCGAGGATTATATTGATAACTTTTCCCGGGAAATAGAGAAAGAAAAAACACCTAAACAGAATGTAGTTAAGGTGATTCGTGACGTGCGCATTTTTTTAAATTCTATTAATAAAGTTGTTGGGGAAATGAAAAAATCAGGTCTCAAAATTAAAATGAATCAAAAGCAAGATGATGATTTTATTACTATTCAGTTAAAAATACCCAAAAAAATACAAGCAACGCAACTACAAAAGAAGAAAAAGAATTAATGTGATCGAAAGTTAGTTTGCTCTTTAGTTAACTAAGGGGCTTTTTTATTTTAAACTTGTCATAAATATCCACTTTTTGTCATATAATGTAAATAGACTTGTAAATAGGAATCTTAAATTTCGAGAATCCTATGGATATGCGAGGATATTTCGATTGATTATCAATGACGCTCTCTGTTGCTTTTCTTTATGATCTTGCTTATCTGTGGTACAATAATTTCAGTATCTATTACCTTACCGGAGGTTCACTATGAGCGAACGGCCTAAAATTTTGATTGTATCCGCATCAGTCGGTAATGGGCATAATCAGGCAGCGGCTGCCGTTAAGGAATTACTCACAGCGAAATATCTGGCTGAAGTTGCAGTGATAGATTGTTTGGGTGAAGGCAATCAATATTTAAGTAAAATTATTAAAGGCGCTTATTATAAGACGATACAAATATTTCCTGAAGTCTATGATTATTTCTATCGCTATACAGATGTATCCCGTTATGCCGCACTGCCAATTAAAAGTCTGTTATATCACACAATGGAACAAAACATCCTTGATCTTGTGGAACGTTTTCAGCCGCAAGGGTTAGTATTTACCCATCCTTTTCCTTGTGCTGCAGCAGCACAGCTAAAAAGGCTGAATAAATTATCGTTGCCTATTATAGGCATTGTTACTGATTTTGCTGTTCATCGCTTATGGCAGTATAGTGAAGTCGATCATTATTGTGTTGCTTCGATACCACTCGCTGTTCAGATGACGATGCGGGGGTTTTTAGCTGAAAAAATTCATTGTACAGGGATTCCTGTTCATCAGGTTTTTAGTCAGGAACATAGTAATCCAAGGAAAGGCGAGGTCCTTGTTATGAGCGGGGGGCTTGGTATGGGGCCGACAAGTGATATTGTTTCTGTGTTAAATTCGCTTCCAAATATTGAGTATATTACTGTTGTTTGTGGTCAAAATAGTGACTTAAAAGCGGAATTATCAAAAACGTATGCTGGGCAAGCTGTACGTGTGTTGGGTTTTACACCTGATGTGGATAAATTAATGGCTGAAGCATCGCTTCTTGTAACTAAGCCTGGAGCTCTTACGGCAAGTGAAGCCCTGTGTTCGGGACTTCCCATGCTGCTTGTAGATGCAATGGGAGGACAAGAGGAAGACAATGCTTCTTTTTTAGAAAAATTGGGTGTTGCCTTATTGGCTAAGGATATGGAAGATGTGGCTCATCTAGCCCGTTTATTTCTTTCCCAGCCAGCGTTGCAACTAGCGATGCGTAATCAGTGTCGATTGATAGCAAAACCAGAAGCGGCTTCTGTTGTTGCTCAGTTGATTATGGAAGTGACCCAGCGGGGAGGAGAGCGTTCTGCTTCTTTAAAGACAAGCTCTTCAGCCGAGATATAGAAGTTTGAATAAAGTTAGAGACCCATTCTTTTCAAGAATAGGTCTCTTTTTTTGAACTATAAAGAAGATGTGGTATCGTCTTTTTTTGTTAGGGCTAATACTGTATCAATATTATTCAGCGGCATAATGTGGATGCCATGGGATATATGTTTTAATTTTTCAATTGTGCGGCGCGCAATGGCTATGCCTGCTTCTTTGCCACCTTGTTTCATTTCTTCCATAATGGCTGCTGGAATATTGATTCCAGGAACCTTTTCATGAAGATACTGTGCCATTTTATAGCTTTTTAACGGCAAAATGCCCATGAGCACATAAATAGGTAAGTCACTAACTTCACTCATAAAGCGTTCAGCAACAGCAATGTCATAAATAGGTTGTGTCTGAGTAAACCGAGCTCCCGCAGCAATTTTAGCTTTGAGTTTTTCTAATTCCAATTTAGGATTTTTAGCATCAGGATTTACAGCTGTACCAATAAAAAAATGAGTTGGTGAATCGAGGGAATGCCCGGTTTTATCAAGACCCTGATTGAGGGTGTTGGCTAGCTGAATTAGGCCTGTTGAATCTGTTTCAAATACGCCTGTGGCGTCAGGGTGATCACCACGTTTTGGGTCGTCGCCTGTAAGGGTTAAAATATTTGTTACACCCAGTGCAGCGGCGCCAAGTAATTCTGATTGCAAGCCAATAATATTTCGGTCGCGGCAGGTTAGATGAAAGATCGTTTCAATACCTACTTTAATCTGAATAATATGAGATAAGGCAATGGGGCTCATGCGCATGTTAGCCATGGGGCTGTCGGCAATATTGATGGCATCTACTGAGCCGTGTAAGCGCGTGGCTTCCTGTAAGGTTTTACTCGCTTCACTGCTTTTTGGTGGGTCCAACTCTACTGTGATGGTGAAGACACCGCGTTGTAGTTTTTCTCGTAAGGTCATGACCATTCTCCTTGTATACTTACTGTTTTAGCATATCGGACAGCAGCAACTCCGTCACCTGCATAATTATCAGCTCCCACTTCTTGGGCGTATTCGGGTGTGACAACAGCGCCGCCGATAATAATTTTGACAGGAAGCTGAGCTTTTCTTAGTGCGTCAATAGTCACTGCAATTTGGGGCATTGTTGTCGTCATTAGGGCGCACAGGCCAACAATGTTCGCTTTAAACTTTTTCGTTGCATCGACAATTTTTTCTGCGGGCACATCTTTACCGAGATCAATAATAGTGAAGCCGTTATTTTCGAGCAGGGCGGCTACAATATTTTTGCCTAAATCATGAATGTCTCCCTTGACCGTAGCCAAAATGACTGTGCCAAGACTAAGCTGTGTCTGATTGGGCATTAACTTTTTCATCGTCTGAAAGGCAGCTCGCATGGTTTCCGCCGATAGCAGGACTTGTGGCAAGAAGCAACGGCCTGCTCCGAAAGCATCACCCACGTCATTCATGGCGGCTGTCAAGGCCTCATCTGTAATGGTAAGTGGGGTGTTTTTTTGCTCTAAGGCTTCTCTAACGAGGCTTGTCACGCCTTCGACTTCACCATTTATGACAGCATTTTTAATTTGTAAGAGAATGGGCTGATCAGCTGTGCTCATCGTATCGTTTTTCGGTAAGGACTGGGTATAGTTTTTACTATAATTCTGTCCGCCGATGTCATGACCCAGGAGAACAGATGAGGCAGCGATGGTTTCAGCCATGCGTACATTATAGGGGTTAATGATAGGGGCATTGAGTCCTGCTGATAGGGCCATAGCACAGAAGGCGCTGTTGACTAGATCGCGCTCAGGCAGACCGTAGGAAATGTTGCTTAAGCCGCCTGTAATGGAGGTGCGATAGTGTTCACGGTATAAGCGAATGGTATTTAAGGCTTCTTGACCGGCTGTTGGTTCGGCAGCTGCCGTTAAGATGAGGGCATCAAGAAGCAAATCTTTTTCTTTAAGACCGCAGGCATAAGCTGCATGAATAACTTGTTTGATAATGTTTAACCGTTCTGCCGCTGTCTTTGGTACACCAGAAGGAGAAAGGGGGAGACAGAGGATGGCTGCACCATATTTCTTTGCGAGCGGGAGAAAATCACGAATCCTTTCGGGTTCGGCTGTTACGGAGTTAATTAAGGCGCGTCCCGGATAGGCTCTAAGGCCTGCTTCAAGTGCTTTGGCATCTGTTGTATCAATGGAAAAGGGAACATCAACAAGCATGGATAATTGTTCTACAGCCTCTTTCATGACAGCGGCTTGATTGATGCCTGGTACGCCCATATTAATGTCCAGAATATCAGCTCCTGCGCGTACTTGCAGGAGTGCTTCTTTTTTTACGGCAATATATGAACCGGTTTTAATATCTTGTTGTAACAATTTTCGGCCTGTGGGATTAATTCTTTCGCCAATAAGTGCGGGCGGGAGTTTAGGACTTAGCCGGACAACTTTACTGCGACTCGTTAAGATTAAAGAAATGTCTGCTGATTTTCTTTGTCTCTTAGGCTCAGGACAAGCTAGAGCAGCTGTTTTCATTGTGGAAATATGCTTAGGTGTTGTTCCGCAACAGCCGCCGAGATAGGTAGCCCCAGCGGCTATGAGGGCTGGAACGTATGTTGCCATGGCATCTGGATTTAGCGGAAAGACCGTTTCGCCATTGTGGAGCTCCGGCATGCCTGCATTAGGCTGGGCGCTAATAGGAAGAGTTGTGTTGTCTGCTAGCTCCTGAATGATCGGAATGAGCTGCTGTGGTCCTAATGAGCAGTTGGCTCCAATGACACTTGCTCCCATGGCTTCTAATAAATTGGCAGCAGCGGCAGGGGTTGTTCCTGTCACCGTGCGACCATCCGGTCCAAATGTGAGCTGACAAATAACAGGCTTTGTTGATGCTGCTTTGGCTGCAAGGAGTGCCGCTCGCATTTCCTGAATGTCAATAATTGTTTCAATTAATATATAATCGACGCCACCTTCATCAAGGGCGCGGATTTGTTCAACAAAAGCTTGATAGGCTTCTTCGAAATCTAGATCACCTAATGGGGCAATCAGTTTTCCTGTCGGTCCGACGGAGCCAGCCACTTTGGCTTGTGTTCCCACAGCTTGCCGGGCTAGGTAGGCAGCTGTTTTATTTATTTTTTCTACATCATTTTGTAGATTGTAGTGACTGAGTTTGAGTCGATTGGCACCAAAGGTATTTGTTTCAATAATGGTAGAACCCGCAGCTAAATAGGCTTGATGAATAGCTGTAATGGCTGTTGGATTTTCTAGATTGTATGCTTCCGGGCAATAACCTGATGGCATTCCTGCTTGTTGCAGCATAGTTCCCATGGCTCCATCAAATATATGGATCATATTAAATCTCCTTTCGGGCAAGACAGTTTTTTTGTGCACATGTAGCGCAAGGGGGTTGAGGCATAACGTTTTGACAGCGCTCTTTAGAGCGAAGGCCAATGGCGGCAGTAATGGACTTACGTGGTTGTAACATGAACGATTCTGTGGCAGTAAGACCAATGGCTTCTGCATGTAGGGCCGTTAGTAGGTCTCGTTGAATCGTAATATTCCAGTTGCCATAGCCAGGACTAAATCGCCAAGTTGTTGCGTAGCCTTCTTTAGCAGCGAGAGAGTCAATAAGATGGTTCACTTGATCGGCGATACTTTCGACAGTTGCTGTGGCTGCTGCATCAAGGAGTAACCCCGCCGTATAATTTCCTGTTGAAAAATGATTTGTAATGGTGGTTTCGACTTGTTCACCAATGGTGACAGCTATTATGGCTGCATAGCTGCAATTTGCCAGGTGTTTCGTGATGCTGCTTCCAAGTAAGTGTAGGGGCGGCGTAGATTGAATGAGTTGGTTGAGCTCATTATAGGAATAAATTTCATAGACCCCTTGTGGTTTGGCAAGTAATTGTGCTTCAAGCAGAGCATTTTGGATGGACGATTCTGGGAAATGATCCTTAGATTTAATTCCAGCATAACGTTTTGTTTCATCATAAGAGACATTGAGTAACTGTCCATTGTATAAAGGCATGTTTATTCACCCGGTTTTTGCTAAAAAGTAACATGAACTTGTCATCTTGTCAAGAAAAACAGTATTTTACTTATTCATTCTACGCCGTTTGTGTTTATCCCTATATATGATGCAATCTTTATCTTATTCTCAAATTTATTGTTCTCTAGCGATGTTCTGTGGGATAAGTTTACTAATATTATAAAGTTATTAATAATTACATTTTATATTATGTAAACCAAATAACGTACTTTTCGACTTTTATTTCTATTAATGGCAGTTTTATTATTTCATCTGGCCAATGTTTAACACCATTTTGTTATTGGCATAGTCAAATCGGGTCGAAGCCTATCACTTATTGCACTTCCCTTTTAGCTCTGGGGGGCAGGAAATTGATCTTTCTTTGTGGAATGAGTGATTAGATTATTGTTTAAAAAATATGAGGTGAACATTTTGGTTAAGGTAATTGCCATTGCAAATCAAAAGGGCGGCGTTGGCAAGACAACAACGGCTGTTAATTTAAGTGCATGTTTAGCTGATTTAGGTAAAAAAATATTGCTTGTTGATTTAGACCCCCAAGGAAATTCTACAAGTGGTTTGGGTCATAATAAAGCCACCATGAAATATTCTATTTATGATGCCCTTGTGAATGACGTAGAACCGGATCAGCTTGTGATTTCTACGGAACTTGAAAATTTAAAACTCATCCCTGCTACGATTCAACTAGCTGGTGCTGAAATTGAGCTTGTCACAGTTATGTCACGCGAAACAAAATTAAAACGGATTTTAGATAAAGTGAAGTTTCAGTTTGATTACGTAATTATTGATTGTCCGCCTTCATTAGGATTGCTTACCATTAATTCATTAACTGCGGCAAATTCTGTGTTAGTTCCTATTCAATGTGAATTTTATGCCCTTGAGGGTGTGACGCAGCTCATGAATACAGTTTCACTTGTTCAGAAAAACTTGAATCCGGCGTTAACGTTGGAAGGTGTATTATTGACCATGTTTGATGCGCGCACAAATTTATCGATTCAAGTTGTTGATGAAGTGAAAAAACATTTTCGTCATAAAGTTTATCAAACCATTATACCCCGTAATATTCGATTAAGTGAAGCACCGAGTCATGGTAAACCCGTTATTTTATATGATAGTCATTCTAGGGGAGCGGAAGTATATTGTGATTTAGCGAAAGAGGTGGTTGATGATGAATAAACACGGTTTGGGACGAGGAATTGAGGCATTAATACCTATATCGACAGATGAACATCGAGAGGCTGTTCCTGAAATTGATATTGTAAAAATTGTGGCCAATCCTTTTCAACCTCGCCGAGTATTTGATGAGGAAGCGTTAAGTGAACTTGCTTTATCCATTAAACAATATGGTGTATTACAGCCTGTTGTTGTACGGCAAACCCTGTCTGGCTATGAACTTGTTGCTGGAGAAAGAAGATGGCGAGCAGCGCAGCTAGCGGGCCTTCATGTTATACCTGCGATAGTTAAAGATTATACAGACGGTGAAATGACGGAGATTGCCTTGATTGAGAATCTGCAACGGGAAAATTTAAATCCTATTGAAGAAGGCCAGGCCTACCGCCGTCTAATGCATGAGTTTGGTTTGACACAAGAAGAAGTTTCTCAAAAAATTGGCCGCAGCCGTTCACTTATTGCCAATATGGTGCGTCTTCTCAATTTACCTGAGGAAATTCGTGATCATGTTTCACGTGGAACAATTTCCATGGGACAGGCTCGTCCGCTATTAACACTGGAGAGTACAGAATTGCAGTTAAAAGCTCTTGAAATGATTATTGAGAATGATTTATCGGCTCGTGATGTAGAGGAACTTGTAAGAAAACTAGCTCTTAATCATAAACTTCCTGAACAGATTGCTAAGCAAAGAGAGGATCAGGAGCAAAAAGAATACTTTTTCATCGAAGTGGAAGATAAGCTAAAATTATTGTTAGGTACGCAAGTCAAAATTAAGCCAGGAAAATTAAAAAGTAAAATTGAAATTGAATATTATTCACCTGATGATTTGGAACGATTATTAGAATTATTTCAGCAAAAAGAAGCAGCAGCAACAGTTGCACCACAAACAACCTTTGTTGTGTAATTTGTTTCACGTGAAACACAGAGGGGGATAGAATGAGACAAGAACAGGATGTGCTTGGTAAGAAAAGCATTGCTGATGATTGTTATTATGGAATTCATACTGCGCGGGCTCATGAAAACTTTGATTTAAGCAGAGTGCCCGTTCATCCTGATTTAATTAAAGCCTTAGCCATGATTAAATATTGCTGTGCCCAAGCGAATAGTGAATTGAATTTGCTTGACAGTAAAAAAGCTCAAGCTATTTGCCAAGCGGCGCAAGAAGTCATCCAGGGTCAGTGGCGCGATCAATTTTCCCTTGATGCTCTGCAAGGGGGAGCAGGGACGTCAACAAATATGAATATGAATGAAGTATTGGCCAATCGGGCCTTGGAAATATTAGGTTATGACAGAGGCTGTTATGATGTAATTCATCCGATTAATGATGTAAATAAGCATCAATCAACGAATGATGTTTATCCTACAGCACTTAAGGTAGCGGCTATTTGGCTGCTAAAAGATTTAAGTGAAGCCTGTGCCTTCTTACAGGAAGCATTGCAAAAAAAAGAAGCAGAGTTTGCACAAATTATTAAAATTGGTCGTACAGAATTACAAGATGCGGTACCTATTATGCTTGGTCAGGAATTTGGTGCTTATGCTCAAGCAATTGCACGAGATCGTTGGCGAATTTATAAGGTAGAGGAGAGGTTGCGCCAAGTAAATTTAGGTGGAACAGCTATTGGGACAGGTCTCAATGCTGAACGCAAATATATTTATCTTGTGAATGAGAAACTAGCTTTAGCAGCTAAAATCGGACTTGCTAGAGCTGAAGATATGATTGATGCCACACAAAATGCTGATGTCTTTGTTGAAGTATCAGGCCTTATTAAAACGCTGGCTGTTAATTTAGGGAAAATTGCTCATGACTTGCGGTTAATGTCCTCAGGTCCGCGCTGCGGCTTGGGGGAAATCAATTTACCCGAACTTCAGGCTGGTTCATCTATTATGCCTGGCAAAGTAAATCCCGTACTTCCTGAAGCAGTTAATCAGGTGGCCTTTCAGGTCATTTCAAGTGATGTGGCCATTAGTTTGGCGGCTCAGTCAGGACAACTCGAATTAAATGCATTTTTGCCGCTCATTGCGCATCATTTATTGGGAAATATCTCGTTGCTTAAGCGTACAGTGACGTTGTTTACAGAGAAATGTATTCAAGGTATCACAGCGAATGCTCAAGCTTGTCATGATCAGTTACAACAAAGTCTGGCAGTTGCTACGGCCCTAGTTCCTGCAATTGGCTATGATGCAGCAAGTGCCATTGCCCATCAAGCATTTGCTGAACACAAATCAGTGCTTCAAATAGCTCAGCAAAGCGGATACCTATCGCCAAGCGAACTAGCTGAAATATTACAGCCCGAAAGAATGACTCGTCCCATGTCACATGCAAATAGAAAGAGGAAATAAGAATGAATGAAGCACCGAAAGGTTCACGTTTGCATATTGCTCTATTTGGACGCCGGAATGCTGGAAAATCAAGTTTAATTAATGCTCTGACGAATCAAGATATTGCTCTTGTATCACCTGTACCAGGGACAACAACTGATCCTGTATATAAGGCTATGGAAATATTACCTATTGGACCTGTCATGATGATTGATACGGCAGGTATTGATGACGAAGGTGAATTGGGTGTCAAACGGGTGGAAAAAAGTCTGCATGTTTTGGCTAAGGCCGATTTGGTGTTGCTTGTTATCGATGTTGTGCAAGGAATTACGAATGAAGAAAAGAGCTTACTCCAGACATTTCGCTCAAAAAAAATTCCTGCTATTGTTGTGGCCAATAAAAGTGATCTTCATAACCTGACAGAAAAAGAACGGCAGGCTTGGGAACAGGACCTCGGTGGAACCTTTGTTACTGTTAGTGCCATAAATAAGCAAGGAATTGAACAATTAAAGCAAGTCATTATTAAAGAGGCACCTACCGACTGGGAAGGATTGCCTGTTATTGGCGATCTTGTAACAGGTGGGGATACAGTTGTACTTGTCGTGCCCATTGATTTGGCCGCACCCAAGGGGCGGCTAATTTTACCGCAAGTGCAGACCATTCGTGATTTACTTGATCATGATGCTTTTTGTATTGTTGTGAAAGAACGGGAATTACGGGCCGCTCTCGATAATTTGAAAGTTCCGCCTAAATTGATTGTGACGGATTCGCAGGAATTTTTAAAAGTTGCTGCTGATACGCCACAAGGAGTTGAGTTGACGTCTTTCTCGATTCTTTTTGCGCGACACAAAGGCGATTTAAATTCTCTTGTTGCAGGAGCGCGGCGCATTGACGAACTGAAAATTGGTGATAGAATTTTAATTGCCGAAGGGTGTACGCATCATCGTCAGGCTGACGATATTGGGCATGTGAAAATTCCACGGTGGCTGCGGCAGATTGTGGGCGGTGAACTTGAATTTGACTGGGTCGCAGGCGGCGATTTTCCTAGTGATTTATCATCTTATCAATTAATTGTTCATTGTGGCGCATGTATGCTCAACAGGCGTGAAATGCTGTCCCGTCTGGCACTCGCACATGAACAAAATATTCCCATAGTAAATTATGGTGTTCTTATTGCTCATGTGAATGGTATTTTATCTAAAGCCTTAAGTCCTTTCCCTTTGGCACAGTTAATTTATGAAGAAGGCATGGAGTAATGGTGCCTTCTATTTATCTTGATAATGGTGCAACGAGTTGGCCTAAACCGGAAAGTGTTTATTTGGCTGCTGATCAGGCTCTTCGTATGGGTGGCAGCGCGGGTCGAGGCAGTCATAATTTAGCCTTAGAAGCGAATAAAGTGTTACTTGAAGCAAGAAAAAATCTAGGTGAATTATTTCACTTAAATTTCATTGACCACATTTCATTTACGTTGAATGCCACAGATGCCATCAATACTGCCTTGTTTGGCTTGCTTGGCTCCGGTGACGTTGTCGTTACGACAGCTATGGAACATAATTCTGTTGTACGCCCCTTGTGTGTACTGAGGGAAAAAGGGGTCATCCTTCGTGTTGTTCGCTGCACAAGTACAGGAATTATTGATAAGACAGATTTACAAGAAAAAATACGGGGTGCCAAATTGCTTGTATTGAGTCATGCTTCAAATGTGACTGGACAGATTGTATCGCTTGAAGAAATTATTGAGGTAGCTCATTCAGCGCATTGTTTGGTTCTTGTTGACGCGGCACAAACAGCGGGAAGTTATCCTATTGACGCTAGCAAGCTAGACATTGATTTATTGGCTTTTAGTGGGCATAAGGGTTTATTGGGGCCTCAGGGTACGGGGGGATTATATGTTGCTCCTGAAATAGAACTACAGCCTCTGCGCTTTGGCGGAACAGGAAGTCAGTCCGAATCGGAAGAACAGCCTGGATTTTATCCTGATCGCTTGGAAAGTGGCACGCAAAATATGCCCGGTATTGCCGGACTTGCTGCAGGAGTCCAGAGTGTTTTAGCGCAAGGCGTTGCTGCTATTTACCATAAGGAACAGCTTTTAAGCCGAAAATTAAGGGAAGGCTTGGCATCGATTTCAGGTGTTCAATTATTAGGCGAAAGCAAAGGTCCCCATACATCTGTCGTATCTTTTGTTATAGGAGGAAAGGATAGTTCACTTGTTGGCTATTTGTTGGAAAAAGAGTATCATATTATTTGTCGCTCAGGACTGCATTGCTCTCCATGGGCGCATCAGGTACTTGGTACCTTGCAGTCTGGTGCCGTCAGGTTCAGTCCGGGTTATTTTACGACTGACAGCGAGATTAGAGCGACGATTGGGGCTGTTGATGCAATTAGCAGGGAGGATTTTTACGTATGAGGGGTACACTAGTCAATGTTGCAGCAGTACTGGGTGGTACATTTGTTGGTCTTGTGTTAAAACAAGGAATATCTGTAAAATATCGTACAAGTGTGATGCAAGTACTTGCTTTAGCTGTTTTTCTTATCGGTGCGCAGATGGCACTGAAAACACAGAATGTGCTGATTGTCATTCTGAGTCTCATTAGTGGTACCATGATTGGTGAGGCACTTAATATTGATGAAAGATTAAATAATTTTGGTAAATGGCTCACGAATCGTGTAGGAACAGAAAATTCATCGAATATTGGGCAGGCTTTTGTTACGACAAGTTTAGTATTTTGTGTTGGCGCGATGGCTGTTGTGGGGGCGCTGCAAGATGGTTTAACAGGGGATGCATCGACATTATACGCAAAAAGTATACTTGATGGCATAGCCTCTATTGTTTTTACGGCAACAATGGGTATCGGAGTGGCTTTATCAACGTTACCCATCTTGATTTATCAAGGGGGCATTACATTACTTGCCAGTTTCGTTAGCCCCTATTTATCAGAGGCTGTCATTCGGGAGATGACGGCTGTTGGAGGACTTATGATTATTGGAATCAGTCTGGTCATGTTTGATTTTAAGAAAATTAAAGTGGCTAATTGGTTACCTGCTCTCCCGATGGCCATTTTTATTACGCTATTCTGGCCAGTTTAAAATAGAAAGGTGCGAAAATAAGATGGATATACAGATGATTGCCTCCTTTATTACTAGTAATTTGGAGTGGATGATTTTAGGTTTAACAGGGGGTATCTTTTTAGCTCTTATTGTTTTTATTCAGATTAATATCAAGTTATCCAAGCTGACTAAAAGGTATCGAAAGTTAATGGCTGGCTCGGAGGGGCTAAACCTGGAGAGATTGCTTATGACTCATATTGATGAAGTTCATGGAGTTGTAAAAAAAGTGGATCATCTTGAACAGGTATGTCAGACGATTAAAGAAGAGAGTTTGACAAATATAAAAAAAGTGGGAATTGTTCGTTTTAATGCTTTTGAAGATACAGGCAGTGATTTAAGTTTTGCCATAGCTTTTCTTGACGAACAGAGCAATGGATTGGTGTTATCCAGTATTTTTGGCAGGAGTGAATCGCGTGTTTATGCCAAGCCCATTGCTAATGGACAATCAAGCTATTTTTTATCGGACGAAGAAAAAGCCGCTCTTGCTCAGGCCAAAAATAAATGAATGCGAATTATCTTAAAGGCCCACTCAGTTAAGTGGGCCTTTAGTCATATAAAATAAAAAAATCAAGCAGGATTTTATTTAAATACTGCGAAATATAATAAAGTTAAATTGTATTTTTTTAATACAGGTGGTGAAGGAATGAAAATTAAACTTTCTCAATTGAAACAACAGGAATGTTGTTTTACTGTGTCGTCTAATCGTGGGCAGCCAATAAGACAGATCAAAGTTTCTGCTCAGCACCTCATGGTTGGGGTTATTGGTTTCGTAGGTGTATTTTTGTATTCCCTTGGTGCCTTAGTATATTTTCATTATACTGCACCTCATGACAATCAGGAGCAAGCGGAATATGCACGGTTGCAACAAGTCAATGCGGCTCAAACGCAAGAATTAACGAAGTTAGAGCAGAAAACGGCACAAATGCAAGATAATATGAACCGGTTAAATGCTCTTGATGCTGATCTTAGGCGGCTACTCAATACAGATGAAACACAACAAACGTCGCGGTCGGGTAGTGGCCTTCATAATACTTTGTTTAAAGGGCAAGGGGGCCCTTCAGCACCCGAGAAAATACAAAATGTTGAACAACAGCTAAGTGAATTACAGGCGGCTATACAAACGCGTGAACAAAGCTTATTAGAAATTAAAACGCGCATTAATGAAAAAAATGCGCGTCTCGCTTGTACTCCTTCCATATGGCCTGTTGAAGGCGAAGTGACTTCGCCTTTTGGTTATCGTAGTTCGCCTTTTGGCGGTGGAAGTGACTTTCATCCAGGCATTGATATTGCCAATAATTATGGTACACCTGTTCATGCTACAGCAGATGGTGTTGTTGTTTTTGCTGGTTGGTATAATGGTTACGGAAACTTAATTCAAGTAGATCACGGTTATGGAATTGTTAGTTTTTATGGACACAATCAAGCCCTTCTGGTACAAGTGGGGCAAACAGTAAAAAAAGGCGATATTATTTCGGAAATGGGCAGCACAGGTCTGAGTACAGGTCCACATACTCATTATGAAATTCGCGTAAATGGTACGGCTGTCGACCCCATGACCTTTTTATGAGTAATAATCACCAGGAATAAAAGAGCATCTCTTGTAGACACTAATATTGCAGTGAACTACAGGAGGTGCTTTTTATGTTCAAGGTAACTGTTGAAACAGGTCTTGATGATATTAAAGCCCACTTGAGCACATGTGGTTACGAAGTCATTGACATGGAAAAATGTGTTCGTCCTGTGCAAGCTGTTGTTTTTTCTGGTCTTCCTCTCTCAAAACCGCTGACGCAAAGGGTTAATAGTGATGTTACTTTCCTGGTAAATGCGACAAATCTTACGAAGGAACAAGTGGTGGAACGTCTCCAGGAGCCATTTTGTTAAGTCGTTATCTGGCTCGAGAGACAGACTCGCGGAGGTGATGATTTTGCAGGGCATCATAGCAGTCGAAAGTACTTTGTCGAATATCTGCACCGCCTTGGAAACGGAAGGCTATGAAGTTGTCACACTGGAAGCTGAAGAAGTAGACGATGTAGATGCTATCGTTGTCAGCGGGTTGGACAGCAATTTTCTGAACATGCAAGAAACGGTAACAGAAGTTCCTGTTATTAATGCAGCAGGAAAGACAACTCAGGAAGTGCTGGAGGAACTAGAAAAACTGTAACAGACAGAAAGGCAGGCGAGTCATCTTGCCTGTCTTTCTGCTAGGTAGGGGCCCACATATAAAGGAGGTGGTGTTATTTTTCGTAATCCCAAGGCAATGCCGTTCGCAATGATATCAGCCATTTTCATGACGATGCTGAGACGGGTACTTTGTAATACGAGGTGTTCCATAAAGCCTCCCACATTGACAATGCCTGTAATATGAGCATCCCCCACAGAAGGCAATTCTTTGCTAACGGCAGCACCGGGTTTTAAAGCACCTTGTCCAATTGTTACTGAGCCCACACTGGCTAATTTACCAAGACAAGCATCAACAGCAATAATAAAGGAATGGGGAATTTTCTCATGAATCAGCTCAAGCGTAGTGACTAAGTTTGTGGCATGTACAGGATCATCTAATGTGCCAAACACGGGATGTTTCTGGGCCAGTAATTGCAGTTTGGCACCTGTTAAGGGGCCTAAGGCATCTCCTGTTGAGCGGTCGGTACCAATACAAACAATGACAATATCTAAGCTTGATTCATGGGCCTGTAAGGCGAAACATTCAATTTGACGGCTGATTTGAAAAATTGTTTGAGGATGATTCATATTTAGCTTTAGCTCTAGGGAAGAATCGCTCGAAAAAAACGGATTTAACATGAAATATGCTCCTGTCGTAAGATTTTAACAGTATTATGAATCAAATCGATCCATTCTATACTGAAAAATCACAAATCAGGGGTTTCCATGGTGACTCGGTATACAACAATACACTATTGACATCTGATTCATGCAAAATTATAATTGAAAGGAAGTACAAAAATTTATATAGAAAATACAAAGAATATCTATATTGTAATGTTGTAATGATTAGAGGGAGGGTAATTATGGGAAAGGGTAAAAGTAGATTTACCTGTTTGGCAGTTGGTTTAGCCATGTTTGCAAGCATGGTTGCTGGCTGTAGTACAGCAGCAGATTCCAAGGATATTAAAATTGGTGGCAATTTTGATTTAACAGGCGGAGCTGCTTCTTACGGACAGTCTGTGTCGAATGGTGCAAAGTTGGCTTTTAAACAAGTCAATGCAAATGGCGGCGTCTTAGGAAAGCAAATCAATTTTATTGTTGCTGATAATAAATCAGAACCTTCTGAATCAGCAAATGAGGCTACAAAGCTAATTACGCAAGATAAGGTTGTGGCCTTAATGGGGGCTGTAGCCAGTTCTAGTACTTTGGCTGCCGTGCCTATTGCTACAGACAATAAAATTCCTATGTTGACGCCTACATCAACAAATCCGCAAGTGACTGTTGGTAGTAATGGAAAAGTAAACGATTATATTTTCCGTTCTTGTTTTATTGATCCCTTCCAGGGCATCGTGATGGCGAATTTTGTAACAAAAACGTTAAAATCTAAAACAGCTGTAGTTTATGTAGATAGTAGTTCGGACTATTCCAAGGGGCTAGATCAGTTTTTCGAAGAGACTTTTATAAATAGTGGTGGACAAATTTTATCTAAAGAGGCTTTTTTGCAAAAAGATCAGGACTTTAAAGCCACATTAACAAAAATAAAAGCTTTAAATCCAGAAGTTATTTATGTACCTGGCTATTATGAAGAAGTAGGTAAAATCGTAAAACAAGCGCGTGAACTGGGGATTACTGTGCCTATCGTAGGTGGAGATGGTTGGGATTCGCCAAAACTAGTAGATATTGCTGGTAAAGACGCACTAAATAATACTTATTTTAGCAATCATTACTCAGTAGAAGATAAAGATCCAAAAGTAGTTCAATTTATTGCTGATTATCAGCAAGAATATCATCAAACGCCTGATGCCTTTGCTGCGCTGGCCTATGATGGTGCCATGATGCTTGTCGATGCTATCAAGCGCGCTGGCAGTGCTGAACCAGCGAAGATCAAAGATGCTTTAGCGCAAATTAAAGAGTTACCTCTCGTAACAGGCATTATCAGTTTGGATGCAAGTCATAATCCTATTAAAAGCGCTGTTATTATTGAGATGAAGGATGGTAAGCAAACATTTAAAGAAAAAATTAATCCCTGATTAGTAATAACCTATGATAAAATAAAAAAGGGATAAGGCTTGAGCCTTATCCTTTATTTTCCGTATATAATATGATTGGAGGGAAGGGCGTATGGATTCACTACTGCAACAATTTGTACAACAGTTAATCAACGGAATTTCATTAGGTAGCATCTATGCACTCATCGCACTCGGTTACACGATGGTGTACGGCATTATGAGACTGATTAATTTTGCTCATGGTGATATTTATATGGTTGGTGCCTATGTTGGTTTTTTTTCAACAACGCTGCTTCATGTCGGCTTTTTTCCAGCCCTCATCATCGCCATGGTGATGACAGGACTGGTTGGGATGCTTATTGAACGCGTTGCCTATCGACCGCTCCGAAGTGCACCGAAAATAGCCATCTTAATTACGGCTATTGGTGTCTCCTTGCTCCTCGAATATGGCGGTATTTTGCTCCTTACACCGCAGCCCCGGACTTTTCCCGCTATTTTTACTGCTACTGTCTATAATATAGGACCCCTTGTCATTAATAGTCAGCAAGTCTTAATCTTGGCAGTTTCCGTTGTTCTCATGGTTCTTTTAACTTATTTAGTTCAAAAAACGAAACTAGGCAAGGCCATGCGAGCCGTTTCTTTTGATACAGATGCAGCCATGTTGATGGGGATTAATGTAAACACCGTGATCTCCTTTACCTTCGGTGTGGGCAGTGCCTTAGCCGGAGCTGCCGGCGTCCTTGTCGGGGTTTACTACAACTCTATTGATCCTCTGATGGGCATTATGCCTGGCTTAAAAGCCTTTATTGCGGCTGTACTCGGCGGAATTGGCGTGATTCCCGGCGCCATGGCCGGCGGTGTCATTCTCGGGGTCATTGAGGCCCTTGTGAGTGGCTTTATTTCCTCTACCTTCCGCGATGCGGCTGCTTTCGGTATTTTGATTATTATCTTATTATTTAAACCATCGGGTCTGCTTGGTAAAAATGTAAGAGAGAAAGTGTAGGTGATAGTGATGAGTAGTATAAGTGAGAAAAATTCGAAAAACAAAAACGATCTTATTTTACTTGCTTGTTGCGCTGCCCTATACGTTTTTGTCCAAGGACTCATTGAATTCGATGTTATTGGACCCTTTTGGCAGCTCAATATTGTATTAATCTGTATTAATATTATTCTTGTAACAAG